>SOIS01000012.1 GCA_004375965.1 Candidatus Cloacimonadota bacterium
ATCGACTCGCACCAGTTTCCTGGTGAGTTCTTTAAGACCGGATAGAGAAAACCACCTTTTTTTCCTCATTTTTTCGTGAAAGTACCTCTAAAACAAAAAAGAGCCAACGTTCTCCTCCCGCTCTCATAAGAGAACTAAGAGACACTGATGTTGGCTTACTTTGCAACAACCCCAAGCATTCGGGGTCCTTGCCTAGTCTTCCAAGATATTATTTTTAGTAACTCTATTCTACAACAAAAAAGAATTTAGTCAACTATTTTTTTCTTTTGACAATGATACTGCACGCTTTTTAACGGAAAAATATAACAGGAATTATTACTTCAAGAAAGTAAAAGAGGTCTGGACGACAAGCAGGAAATTTAAGCTTATTCCTTTTCTCCCCTGTGATGTTTTATAACCTCACCTTTTACAGTAAAAACGACATCTTCGGCAATGTTGGTCGCCAAATCTGCCACTCGTTCCAAGTTCCTCCCTATGGAAATTAATTGAATAGACCGTTCTATCGTTGAGGGATCGCTTATCATATAAGTTATGAGCTCTCTGATGACTTGGTCTCGAAGAGAGTCAACTTCTTTGTCCTCTTTACAGACCGAGATCGCTAGGTTCACATCTTTTCTAGCAAAGGAATCAAGACTTTCCTTCAGCATCTCCCTTGCACTTTTGCCCATTCTCGGAAGATCGATTAAGGGTTTAACCAGGGGTCTGGGAATTAGAAAAAGTGCCCTTTCGGTAATATTAACCGCATGGTCCCCTATTCTTTCCAGATCATTATTTATCTTAATCATAGCTATTATAACACGAAGAAAAGAAGCCTCTGGCTGGTACAAGGCTATAAGCTTTACACCAGAGTCCTCTATTTTTATTTCTAAGTCATTAGCTTTTGGTTCATCTTTATTAATGACCTCTCTGGCAAGCTCTTCATCCTTGTTGACAAGCGAGTTTACACTTTTTTCAAGCATTGATTCCACTAGAGAAGCCATGATAAATAGTTTCTCCTTGAGTTCGGTAATTTTTTGTTCTAACATCTTATCCCCCTTATCCAAATTTACCTGTTAAATAGTTCTCTGTCCGTTTATCCTGAGGAGCGGTGAATATTTTTTCTGTCTTATTGAACTCGATGAGCTCTCCCAACATCAAAAATGCTGTCCAATCAGATATTCTTGCTGCCTGTTGCAGGTTATGGGTAACTATAACAATGGTGTAATTTTTCTTTAGTTCCTCAAGCAACTCCTCAAGCCTGGCCGAAGAAATAGGATCCAGAGCAGAGGCAGGCTCGTCAAACAAAATAATCTCAGGTTCTACCGCTAAAGCTCTGGCTATACAGAGTCTTTGTTGCTGACCGCCAGACAGATCAAGTGCTGATGAAGAAAGCCTGTCTTTTACTTCATCCCAGAGATTGGCATCCCGCAGAGCTTTCTCCACTTTTTCAGAGATTGTTCCTTTATCTTTTATCTCATGAATTTTAAGCCCATAGGCTACGTTTTCAAATATTGATTTAGGGAAAGGATTTGGCTTTTGAAATACCATACCTACTCTCTTGCGTAAATCAAAAATATCTATACTATCGCTATAAATATCCTTTTCGTCTATAAGAAGACTACCGGAAATTTTAGTCCCCTCAATTAAATCGTTCATCCGATTGAGACAACGAAGAAAAGTAGACTTTCCACATCCAGAAGGTCCCATAATGGCTGTTATAAGTTTCTCCGGAATAGAGATATCTATATTCTTCAATACATGGTTTTTTGCAAAGCAAAGATTTAACTCTTTTATAATTATCTTATTTACCATTTCCTTTTCCTTCTCATTCGGGACCTTATAATTATAGCGATAAAGTTCACAGCAAAAACCAAAAGAAGTAGCACCAGGGCAGTTCCATAAGCAATAGGAACTTGGAACTCGGGCTTTGTCCCTTCAGTCATCAGGGCATAGATATGATAAGGAAGTGCCATAACTTCTCTAAAGGGCGATTCAGGAAGATGGCGAGTATAGAAGGTGGCAGCAGTGAAAAGAATTGGTGCTGTCTCCCCTGCAGCTCTACCTAAGCTTAAAATAGCACCAGTTAAAATACCCGGCAGAGCGGTGGGTAAAACTACTTTTCTTATTGTTTGCCACTTCGTTGCCCCTAAGGCAAAAGACGCCTCTTTAAAAGAGGAAGGAACCGAATCAATAGCCTCCTCAGACGCCCTTATTATTACTGGCAGGATTAATATTCCCAAAGTGAGTGAACCTGAAAGCACCGAGACACCAAAACCAAAGAGTTTGACAAATATAGCTAATCCAAAAAGTCCAAAGACTACTGAGGGAACCCCAGCTAGATTGTTGATGCCGATTCTTATTATCCTTACCCACTTTTTTGCCCCGGCATACTCCTTCAAATAGATTGCCGCCAGAACCCCTAAGGGTAAGGCGAATAGAATAGCTCCTGTAGACAAGAGAAAAGTCCCTATAAGGGCCGGGAATATTCCTCCTTCGGTCATTCCTCTTCTTCTCTCATCTCTCTCGATACAGCCGAAATGGAATCCTCGGCAAGACTGGTAATGGTAGGAACTACCATAATGCTCAGAATTATGGAAGCAGTAAAACAGGTTAAACCTGTAGGCAAATTAAATATGTTCTGAACCAGGGGGGCAAGAAAAATCATCCCGAAGAAACCATAAACTACCGAGGGTATCCCCGCCAAAAGTTCTATTATCGGTTTTAAAATTTCCTTCATCCTTGGTGAGACAAGTTCAGGTATGTATATAGCAGATCCGAGACTAAGAGGGATAGCAATGCTCAGGGCAAAGAGGGGGAGCAATCTCTCAATAAAATTCTTTTTCATAAATTATATTATAAACTCAATTGTTAAGGGAATATAAAGAAATTGTTAAGAATGTGTTAATTTTTAGAAGGGAGAAAGTGAAAGGCGGGAGTAAAAAGCCAAAGTCTACTCCCGCCAGGTGTAATTTACCTTAAAGGCACAAAGCCTAAATCTTCCACTATCCTCTGGCCAGCCAGGGAAAGCACAAAATCTATAAACTTCTTCGCCAACCCCTTTGGCTTTCCATTGGTGTACATAAAGAGTAGACGGGAGAGTGCATATTCCCCACTGACCACTGTTTTCTGGGAGGGCTCTACTTCGTCAATCTCCAATGCTTTTACTTTATCAGATAAATAACCTAGACCCACATATCCTATTGCTCCTGGTGTTTTAGCTACTGTAGTGGCAACTGCCTGATTTGAAGCAAGCATAAGGGCATCATCTCTTACCTTCTCACCTTTAAGAGCGAGTTTCTTAAAGGTTTCAAAGGTTCCCGAAGCTGTATCCCTGGAGATAATCACGATAGGCTTTGTCTCCCCGCCTATCTCGTTCCATTTGCTTATTTGGCCTGTATAAATCGCTTTAAGGTCCTCCATACTCAAGCCCATTACTGAGTTAGATGGATGAATGATCACGGCAATCCCATCCTTAGCTATTACCGTAGCAAAAGGCTCAAGTCCTTTTGTCTTTGCTTTTTCAACTTCTTTGGATTTCATTGGCCTTGAGGCAATGGCAATATCTATAGTCCCGTCAAGAAGAGCAGCAATGCCCACTCCTGAGCCTCCGCCTCGAACAGTAATATCCGCCTCTGGTAAAAGACCCATATCGGCGAGGTCCATATACTCCTCAGCTACTAACTGAGCTATAGGAAGAACAGTGGTTGAACCCTGTATAGAGAGACGATTCCCTTCTTTTGCCTCGGCCAGTCCGCAGATACAAACCTGCGTGGCCATTCCCAGTGCCGCTGCGAGAACCATAGGTCCCCACAATCTTCTTACCTTCATCCTTTCCTCCTTTTTGGACGCAGAGAATTTTTGTTTTCCCACGTCCTTTTATTTTGTAACATTTTACAATATCATTGTTAACTCTGTATAAGGAAAGTGTTAATTTTCTATTAAGAATCTGGTACCAAGGTATTTCTTGACAGAGGTTGAGAATAGTATAGGATAATTTATGGTTATCTACAGACAATGAGGAATAAGAAAAAGCTTATGGGAGATAGAAGTGATTGCTGCTCATACAAAAGAATCTCGATATGACTCTTATATCAAATCATGGAAAAAACAGATTATGGAAAAGCAAAAAGAGCGTGCACGTTTAAGGGAGAGAGCCTATCGGGAAGCTCAGGCTTTAGCTAACATTCTCTATACTAAATATTCAGCCACAAATGTTTATTTATTTGGCTCCTTATTGGAAAAGGAACGATTCAATGAAAACTCAGATATTGACCTTGCTGTAGAGGGATTGCCTGGAAGCACCTTTTTTGAAGCCGTAGGAGAACTTCTCTTGCATACCAGATTCCCCCTCAATCTTATATCTTTAAAAAATTGCCCGGAATCTTTGCGGAAAAAAATTATTACTACCGGAGAATGCCAATGAAACTTCCTACAAAAGAAAAGCAGCTAATCAGGCGTTTGCAAAGCGAGGTTAATCAAGAAATATTATCCTTAGAGGCTCTTCATAGGGAATTAAAGACTCTAAAACCTCGTTTAACTCAAAAGGAGGTTTCTAATTTAGACTTGCGAGCAGCAGGTTCTATCCTCCATGATTTCTATAATGGTATTGAAAATATTTTCCGACGGATAGCTCAGGAACTCAACGGAGGATTGCCTGCGGGAGAAGATTGGCATAAGCAATTGCTCACTGATATGAGCCTGGAGATTAAGGGGGTTCGACCGCCTTTAATTTCTGAAGACCTTAAGTTAAAGCTGCAAAAATACTTGGGATTTCGCCATATATTTCGCAATATTTATGGATCTTATCTGGAGCAAGAACAGATTAAAGCACTGGTTAAAGAATTTCCCCGGATATTACTCTGCTTAAAAAGAGAAATAGCTGTTTTTCAAAAATATCTCGATGAATTAAGTCAATAGATAACTAAAAAACTATCTTTCTTCTTAGAGCACCCCGTTGTAGATCATCTCCTCCTTAAAAGTCTTAGAGGAAGTTCGAGGGAATATTATTTTCATTTGCTGTAATTATAAACAAGGGATGTTAAGGAAATATAAGGAGTGTGTTAACTCAGGATTAAGAAAAAAGGGAAGGTTAACCAGGGAGGATAATAGTAAAGGTAGTTCCCCTACCTACTTTGCTATCGACGGATATTTCTCCATTGTGGAGAAGAACAATATGTTTTACTGCATTATCTATAAGATTTATAAATAGCTGCTCTATAAGATAAGGAATCTGCTCTTATCAAGGGAGGTATATCGGGTGCAATAAGTTCCAATTTCAGGTTCTTTTCCTTCGATTTACTTTCAAAAATTCTTAAAACATCTCTGATAACTTCCTTTAAGTTGACATCCTCCACTTCTAACTTTTTTCGTCTCTCCTCTATCTTTGAGAGCAAAAGCAAATCAGAGACAAGGTTAATTAAACGGTCTGTATGCTTCTTAATAATTTCTAAAAAATGTCGCTGTTCTTCAGTTGTTTCTTCCTCCAGAGTCTCTACGAAGCCCTTGATGGCAGTGAGTGGCGTTCTCAACTCATGGGATACATTGGCAACGAAATCTGCCTTTACTCTTTCCAGTTGTTTGGTTTCGGTGATGTCATGGAAGACAATAAGAACTTGTTTTTCTTTTGTCCTGGATAGCAAAGTAGCATTTCCCAGATAAATTTTATCCTGGTATCGAATTTCAGAAGCTTCTGTTTTGCCACTTCGAAGAATTCTCTCTATCAATTCGTCAATGTCTACGTTTCTTATTATTTCCCAATAAGGTTTCCCTGTAACAGATTGGGAGGAAAAATCACACATCTTTTTAAAACTCTCATTGGCAAGGATAATTCTCTTCTGGGAGTCCAATACAACTACTCCCTCAACCATTGCCGAAAGGATTTTTTGAAGCTCCTCTCTTTCTACAGCAAGAGTAGTAAATAATCTTCGAAGTTCCTGGGCCATTTGATTGAGCGAAAAGGAAAGTTCCCCTATTTCATCTTTACCCTTTGGGGATACTCTGGCGTTAAAATTCCCCTTAGCTATTTTCTTAGCCACAAGGACCATTCCCTTAATGGGTTTTGTAATTGACTTTGCCGAGAGGAAGGATAATATAAGAACAAAAATTGCTAAAATAAGAGCGAGGTAGATAATCTTGCTATTTACATTCCATACAAGTGTTTTTATTTGACCAAGGGGAAAGCTGGTTCTAACAATTCCTGTAGCTCTCCCATTCTTTCTCACCGGCAGCGCTATATACAGCATTTCCTCTTTTAAAGTAGTGCTATATCGAATGCTCTTTCCAATTCCCTCTCTTAAAACTTGTTGAACCTCTGGCCTGGTCAGGTGATTTTTCATCTTTTTGGGATCCTTTTCGGAATCTCCCAAAACCTGTCCATCCAACCCGATAACTGTAATCCTGGTGCCTATCCGCTTTCCTATCCTCTTGGCAAGCTCATCAATTTTCCTTATTCCTCCGTAAGATAAGAGATTTTCGAGAAGTTCTTCAGTTAATTCTGCCTGATGTTTAAGATTAGTCTCTATTGTTTTAAGATAATGCCTCTCTATTTCTCTTGAAGCAAAGAAAACGAGGGAAGGAACTATTAAAGCAATAATTAGAAGATAATAAAAGTAATGTTTCCACATTATCCCCCATCTGGGCATCTTCACTTCTCTATTTTATAACCAATTCCCCGGATGGTCTTAATTAATTTGCCTGCCTCTCCCAATTTTTCCCTCAAGTTTTTAATATGCACATCGATAGTTCTATCCAGAACAATCTTCTCGTTTTCCCACAGATCCTCGAGAAGTTGATTTCTCGTAAGAACCCATCCCGGCTTTTCAGAAAGACTGGCTAAAATTCTGAATTCTGTTGTGGTAAGATTAACTTTCTTATTCGTCACTCTTACCTCATATTTTGTTAAATCCATTACTAAATCTCCTACTTTAAATAGCTTTGTCTTCTTTTTTGGCTGTGCTCTTCTCAGGACAGCTTTTACCCGTGCTATAAGCTCTCTTGGACTGAAAGGCTTCACTATATAATCATCTGCTCCCAATTCCAGACCTACAACTATATCGGTTTCTGTGTCTTTGGCGGTAAGCATTATAATAGGAATAGAGGATGTTTTTTCTCTCATCTTAAGGACTCGACAGACTTCCAATCCATCTATTCCTGGCAACATTAAATCCAGGATCACAAGATCGAGAAGAGTATCCTTAACAAAGGTAAGTAGAGTCTCACCATCATAAAACCCCTCACCTTAAAACCCTCTTTCTTTAAGTGATAAGTTATAAGTTTCACGATATCCGGTTCGTCATCAACAACAACTATTAGCTTGTTCATCATGGTTGCTCGGTTTTGAATTTGTCTTCTAAGTTTCGGTCTAATGTAAAAATGATAATTCTCTCACCAGTTTTTGTGCTTATATCTGTATGCAGGCTTTTTA
>SOIS01000015.1 GCA_004375965.1 Candidatus Cloacimonadota bacterium
AAAGGGGGATTTAGGGGGATTTTAACTATTGAATCCCTTTTCATATTCTTTAATAATATTTTTCACAATACCCATATTGTCTGATAAAATGATACTTCCTTATTTAATAATTAGTAAATTGCGTTATTCAGGGCATTTATTATTTATTTCAAATAGAAAGATTAAACAATTATATCGTAAATATCGTTCTTAGGATAGAATACAATTAACATTCATTAATATCATTACTTAATTGTAATAAATTAATGTAAATTCTAATCCAGTTCCCTTCTGTTCTCCTTTTCAAATCAACTCATCAAATACGTTTCCTGCGAATGAAATTATAGTATTATTCGCATTTTCTAAATATCATAGCGACTACCGTCTTATCATTACCGCCCATACTCGACATCATTCCAAATGGCTTATCAGTAGAAATATTAACCTGGCAATCACCTGCCTTACCTGAAATCTGATGTACAACATCGACTGCCTGGCGTACGCCTGACGCACCTGTAGGGTGCCCATAACCGATCAAACCGCCTGTAGTATTTGTAGGAATAATTCCGTCAGCTTTCGTATTGCCGTCCTTCACAAAATCCGCACCTTCACCATAACCAGCTAAACCTGCTGCTTCAACTGCCAGTATACCAGCAATTGTGAAACAATCATGGACATCAAGTACGCTTAAATCTTTTTGTTTAATGCCAGCACGTTCGTAAGCATACTTTGCAGCAATTTCACATGTTGTATTTTTCGTAAGATCCGGTGGGGGTGTCGTTAGATTTTCCTGAACCTGTCCATAGGCAATAACTTCCACAGCATCTTTTTTCTCAACGCCGATCTTTTTCAGTCCCTCTTCTGAAGCAAAAATCATGGCTGAACCTCCGTCAGAAACCTTTGAACAATCAAATACATTTATATGCTCACAAAATGCCTTAGGATTTGGAGGAGTCATCGCTGTGGCATAGAGGTCAGGATTTGTATTATGATATTCCTGTGCCTTGGGATTCTTACGTGCATTCTCGATCGCATTCACATACCACTGAGCCATACCTGTGCGTACTTTCTCTTTCCCAAATTTTTCAAAACATGCACCTGCTCGTTGAGAAAACTGATCAGGAAAGAAATAGGCATGACCATTCTTTCTATTACCAGAATACCAATCCGCAGCTGCAAGGTAGTCTGCACCATAAACTGCTTTTACAGAATTCTGCACTTCAACACCAATGGCAAGAACAACATCAGCAAGGTCTGCGAGGATTGTCTTGATGGAGACAACCAGCGCCAAACCACCAGAATCACATGCGCCCTCAACACGCGTACATGGTTTATACTGGAACGTTTCATGAACTATAGGAAAGAAAGCACCAAGATTACCCTGTTTACAGAATCTTTCTGCAATAAAATTTCCAATAACCCCTTCATCAATGTTTTCAGGATTTTTAATTTGTCCAATTGTTCCAAGCCCAGCCTCTTTTATATAATGCTCAATTCCAGGACGGGGTTTCTTAGGATGGAATTCCTTCCTGCCGGTACCCAATGAGACAGTATTAAATCCAGCACAGGCATAAATCTTTTTTCTGAAAAACGGCATAATTTCTCCTTTCTTTTTTATATGTAATTATTAATTGGACCATAGAGCCAGAAGAAACCATTAGTTAAAACCGCATTAATATCATCCGGTGTGTTTGCAACACCTTGATTTACCAATCCTTCTGCAATCTCCTTCGTTCGAAGCAAGTACGCCCGTGCAATATCAGAACCTTGACTCTCATCCTTCTTTAGATTACTGAAATACGTAGAAAGTTTGTCCTCCTTTTTAGCATCTCTGAGTAATGCCCTCCATGGTAAAAAACCTTCAGGTGGATTACCCACCTTTTTATCAAGTTCGTCTTTCCATCCTTCATAGAGTTTATAATCTCCTTTTTCAAGATCATAAACACCAACAGGTCTGCTTTTCTCATACTTAAGAAATCCATCTTTCTGAGAACCATCGGGTCGCTGTCCGCCAAGAATACCTTTTTCTACATACTGGTTGACAAGATCACTATTGAGGGTCTCATCACCGAGATGTTCTTTCATTACTTTAAGTATGCACTGAAACACATCAATCCCAACATAATCTATTAACTGGAAGATACCCATAGGACGGACAAGGAAATCCTGGCTTACCTTATTCATTATATAGATAGCTCCGGGAAGGGTGTATGTTTCCTTCATCTCTTCAACTTTTTGTATTGCGAAAAGCCCATCCCTCATGAAGTGTCCGTTACCAATAAATCCTGCTATATCATTTGCAGGAACAAGTTTCTTTCTCAACCTTTTCCCGAGTTCAGTCCCGAACTCCACAAGTTCAGGTTTTGTATTCTTTCCCGTGATAACTTCAACAAGCCTCTGAACAACAGGTGGATTATAGAAATGATAACCAATAATTCTTCCACCAAGTCCAGCTTGTTCATCCAATATAGTTATAGGAATTGATGAAGTATTCGTTAAATAGAATGTTTCATCTGAACACAAATCATTAAGTTCCCTGTAGACTTTAATTTTTATCTCCTTATCTTCTACTATTGCCTCAAAAACGATCTTTGCATCCTTTGCCATGTTAATGGAAGTGCCAAACTGCATAACTGACAGTATTTCGTTTGTAAACTCATTTATTACTTGCCAGTTCTCAATCAAGTCTGCTCTATCCTTATATACATCTCTTAGCATGACAATACTCTTTTCAGAAGCCTTTGTAGAAATAGTCCTTAAATATCTCCGTAAACCATCAAGAGCACTTTCACTCACATCAATAAGATTCAATCTAAAAATCTTATTTTTGTTCTCTGGTTTTAATTTCAATTTTGCCATTTCCTGACCAATAAGAGCAGCTATTCCACTACCCATCTTACCTGCTGCACCTATAACTGCAACGTTTTCGAGTCTTTTATCAAATTCCATACAACCCTCCTTTCACTACAGTGGTTAGTGCTCAGTGCCGAGTGCCTACTTTTTTCTCCAGATTTGTTATCATTACCTTCAAATCAGTAAAATGTTTAATCTTCTCACTCATCTGAACTCACCTTTTGACAAAAGGCACCGGGCACTCGGTACTAACTACTGCCTTTATTGCCAGGAAGGTTTTCTTTTTTCGAGGAATGCAGAAAGTCCTTCCTTTGATTCTGGATGCGAGAAACATAATCCAAAAACTTCCGATTCATAGGCACCTGCAGTTTCAAAGTTTGAATCAAAACCTCTATTAATTGCCTGTTTTGCAAGTTTTACTGCAACAGGTCCCTGCGATGCTATTTTTTCAGCGAGTCCCTTTACCTCATCAAGAAGTTTTTCAGGAGCAACAACATTGGTAACGAGCCCTATCTCCATAGCTCTTTTTGCATCAATAATATTTCCCGTTAAGATAAGTTCTTTTGCAATAGCTGGACTGCATAATCTTGCAAGTCTCTGCGTGCCTGCAAATCCTGGTGTTATACCGAGACTCACTTCAGGTTGACCGAACTTTGCCTTCTCGCTTGCCCATCTAATATCGCAGGACATAGCAAGCTCACATCCACCACCGAGTGCAAATCCATTCACAGCAGCAATAACAGGAATCCCTAAATTTTTTATTTTATTAAAAACCTTCTGTCCAAGTTGTGAAAACTCGCGTGCTTCGAGCTGGCTCATCTTTGTAAGTTCTGCAATATCTGCACCTGCAACAAACGCCCTTCCTTCTCCGGTAACGATTACAACCCTTAGTTTATTATCCTTTTCTATCTGCGAGAACAAATCGTGAAGTTCGTAGAATGTCTCGCTATTGAGTGCATTAAGAACCTCTGGTCGATTCATTTTTACATATGCAAGATGCCCATCCTTTTCATAGATTAGGTTTTTATATGCCATATTTCCTCCTTTTAGTTCAGTTGCTAGGGGGTTAGTGCTTAGGCTTCTTCTCCAAAATTCCAATCAATTTGTATAAAACCTACTCACTAGATGCTATTCTCCAACATTTAGCCACTGGTCACTTTCCACTGCCTTGTTCACAACTTTTTAATATTCCTTTGCTTCCTCTTCACCCCTTAGCACTCTTAAAGCTCCAAGTGCTAACGCTTCGAGCTCGTCCTCACCTGGGAAAACCAATACTCTCGTAATTTTGTTCACATATTTTTTAATCCATTTCGTAAGCATCTCCGAACGTGCAAGACCACCTGTAAGGACTATAGCATCAAGCTCAAAATTTAAAACCGCAGCCATAGCGCCAATCTCTTTTGCTATCTGGTATGCCATTGCCTGATAAACCTTGAGCGCTTCCTCATCCCCATCTTCTATTCTCTTCTCCACTTCTTCAGCATTGTGTGTCCCGAGGTAAGCGACAAGCCCTCCTTTACCAACAAGTTTTTTCTTCAATTCTTCAAATTTGAGTTTTTGTGAGTATGCAAGTTCTATGAGTTCAACAACAGGTAAAGAACCCGTTCTTGTCGGAGTAAAGGGACCTCCACTCAAACCATGACTGCAATCAATGATTCTTCCTTCTCTAACAGCCGTTATGGATGTACCCCCTCCAAGGTGGGCGATTACAAACCGCGTCTCCCAGAATTTCTTTTTCAGTTTCTTAGCTGCAATTCGTGCCGTTGCATGAATATTGAGCGCATGTACTATACTTGTCCGCGGAAGTTCAGGTAAACCTGAATACCGTGCAAGAGGAGTCATCTCGTCGACTGACGGGGGATCAACGACAAAAGCAGGCGCATTGATTTCCCAGGCGATACCATAAGCAAGGATGCAGCCAAGATTTGATGCATGTTCACCATAGGTAGCCATCCTTACATCCTGTATCATTCTCTGGTTCACTCTGTACGTTCCACCCTTGAGGGGTTTAAAAAGACCACCACGAGCAACGACAGCATCGACAGAATCTCTATTAATATTGTGCCTTTCTAACAGATCAAAAATCAAGGATTTCCTGAACGCATACTGGTCCCAAATCCTTTTATATTTTTGTAATTCAAAAGGAAAGTGTTTTATTGTTTCAGAAAATAGTGTTTTTTCATTCTCAAACAGGGCAACCTTGGTAGACGTTGAACCAGGATTTAAAACAAGAATCTTCTGTATCTTTTTCTTCTTCATCAATGTCTCTGAATTCTTTTTATCTTAGCTATTTTTTCAATCCTCTCATTTGCTATCTTGATTGCTGCTTTGAAAGGGATAGTTTTCTCTTTTTTAGCAAGCTCGAAAATCATTCCCATAATATTGTATATTCTCCTGGCACTTTCAAACATACTGGATTTTGACATTGCAACAGATTGAACAGCTGCAACAACAAGTTCTCCACCACCAATGGCAAAATCGGGTGCAAACAAAATCCCTCTTTTATGGAGCTCTTCTGCCAACTCCACGCTGCAGTCTTTAAGCATACAATCAGCAGAACCAGCAATAATTTTACATTTTAGTTTTTCGATCGTCTTCTCTGTGATAACGCCACTTATTGCACACGGTGAGAAAAAATCACATTTTATGCCATAAATCTCTCTTGGTTTTACTGCTTCAACTTCGGGGTAGTTATCCTGTATCTTTTTAATTGCATCATAGTTGATGTCAGTTATAACAAGGTGTGCCCCCTCTTTAATAAGGTATTCAACAAGCTGTGAACCGACTTCTCCAACCCCCTGAATTGCAAAAACTTTATTCTTCAAGGAATCAATTCCAAAAAGGCAATTATTGCATGCTTTCATACCCCAATAAAGCCCGTATGCAGCCAACTTTGCTGAATCGAGCACCTTTCCATTCTCATCCCGTGTTACCAGAACATACTCTGTCTCCCGTGCAATCTGTCCCATATCAAACTCATCCGTTCCAAGACCTGCATATGCAATAAATCTTCCTCCAAGACCATGAATAAATCTTCCGAATGCCCTCAGATAAGCTTCATTCTTATCCTGCCTTTCTCCCCAGAGAACAGCCTTTGCCCCACCGAAATCGGCTCCTGAGATAGCACCCATATACGTCATGCTCCTCGAAAGTCTCAAAGCTTCAAGAAGGACTGTTTTTTCATCTTTGTATGGCCAGATTCTCACACCACCCAGTGCCGGTCCAAGCGTTGTATCATGGATTGCTATGATTGCTCTTAAATGTGTATCCTTATCAGAAAGAAATAGCACCTCTTCATGCTCAAATTCTTCCATATGTTCAAAGACATTCTCTTTTTTCATTACGCCTCCATTGGGATGAATTTAGGTTTCCCCTCTTCAATGGATATATGACCTGAAGTATACTGAGGGTCATGTTCGAAGAAGGAAATCCATCCCTTTTCAACAGCACTTTTAATAAACCTTTCCTTTTCCCTGAATACATCAAGGGGGAAAAGGTCGTATCCCATAATGTACGGAATTCTTATATGAGATGTTGTAGGAATAAGGTCTGCCCAGTAAATAGCACCAGAATCATCATCTTCTATGATTACTATCTGGTGCCCTTCTGTATGGCCACCTGTATGAACACACCTAATATGAGGAAAAATTTCAACCTCACCATCGATCAATTGCAGCTGATTATGAGATTCTAATGGCATAAAATTTTCCTCCAAGTAACTCGCTCCTGAACGGGGATTGGGCTCGAGTGCAGCATCCCATTCCTTTTTCTGAATGATATATGTTGCATTGGGGAACTTTGGCACTGCTTCACCTTCCTTAGAATAGTAAGTATTACCACCAGCATGATCAAAATGGAGGTGTGTTATAACCACTTTATCTATATCAGATGTCTTTAATCCATACTTTACTAAACTGGCTTCTATGGTTTCTGATTTATCAACTACGTATATCCCCTTGAATTTTTCATCAAATTTATCCCCTATACCTGTATCGATTAACATGTTTATTTCAGGATGTTTTATTAGCAGAGGATGAAGACCGAGAAGTATACGGTTTTTTTCATCAGATGGATTTGTTTTCTGCCAGAATACCTTTGGAATAACACCAAACATAGCTCCGCCATCAAGCCAGAATTTTCCGTCAGAAAGTGGAATACATTCAAAGTTACCAATCTTTGTGATATTTTCCATAGCAAAAAAACATATCATAATTTTTTTTTATTGTCAAGAAATTTAAGGTGGATTTGTGAAAAATTTATCTTATTTTAGATAAAAAGGGCAAGTAAATGGGTCTGCCCTTTACCCCGTGTAATAGAAAAATATTTGTACATAATGCTATTACACGGGGTGAACAATGCATTCGCAGGCTGACCCTTCGACTCCGCTCAGGACAAGAGCCTGCGGCTACCAATATACCTACATCTTACATCTTACATCCCATATTCGCAGTCGCATCCTACTTAACCACTATCATCTTCCTCGTGAAGGTCTTATCTCCTGCAACAAGACGGTAGAAATAGACACCACTCGCATATCCCTTCGTATCCAATCGCATACTG
>SOIS01000129.1 GCA_004375965.1 Candidatus Cloacimonadota bacterium
ACGTAATATGCTTATAGATTTGAAAACAATGAATGAAGATAGATTTGAGAACTTGCTGAAAGATTTCTTTAGGACATACAAAGGAAAAGATGCCTCGACTGAGGATTTCAAACGAATCGTTGAAAAACACTGTGGAGAGAACATGGACTGGTTTTTCAATCAGTGGATTTATGGTACTGATATTCCAACGTATAAATTTTCCTATTATACATCTGAAAAACCTGATGGAAAATACCTCATAAATTGTCGTGTAGTGCAGGAAGATGTCCCGGACGATTTTAAGATGTATGTTCCGTTGACTATAAAATTTAAAGGAGATCAATTTGCACACTTAAGAATCACCGTTGACAAACCGATAAAGGAATTTTCTTTTCCTTCACCAATGAAACCTGAGAAGATTATCTTTAACGAATTTAATTCAGTCCTTGCGAAAGTTAAGTATGTAAAATATTAAAAAAGTAAAATTTTTTCGATTGCACAGATTCAGAACCAGATTACACAGATTGAAAAATAGGTAGTGGGAAAAATAACATGAAAGAATATAAAAAGCGAAACGAACTCTATACCCCCCTTTGAAAAAGGGGGGACAGGGGGATTTAAATCCCCCTAAATCCCCCTTTAGGAAAGGGGGACTTATTGGATGGATATCTTTAGAAAGGAGGACTTGTTAAAGGGATAAAAGCAAAGGAGGAAATATGAAATACCTCAAACATTTCTATCTTTTATTAATATTAACTTTAGGAATACTTCTGGGTACAACTGTAAACAGTTGTAGAAAGCATGTCCATAAACCACTTGTAATCGAACAATTTCCAGTACAAGTGGGAAATTCATGGGAATACCGGAGAACATTTCAAGTTGTAGTATTCGATACTGTTAATAATGATACCGTAGAACACCCTCTTATCGATAGCCTTCATGAAGAATTTAAAGATATAGATAAACTCGCAGGTTGGGAGTGTTACAGATTACTTCATTTGCTTTTTGATCAAGGTCATACATATCCTGAAACCCGGTGGTATGCCCATCCCGATACAGCTCTTCTCTGGATAGCAAACTCGCGTGGTGACATATCAAGAATTGTTGAGGGTGAAAAATTTAATAATAAAATTCTTTGTAAAGGAACAACTTCTTTTGACTCTCCCCATGCACTTCAACAATATCTTTATAATGTTAGGTATAAAAATTTTTTATCATTCAACTTTGATACAACTTACTGTTCTCCTCCTAAGAAGCTTTTTGTTTTCCCTCTAACGATTAATAAGTACTGGGTCGCTATGACAGACCCATGGCTTGAAGAAAGAGAAATTATTGAAGAAGACTCAGTTACTGTCCCAGCAGGCACTTTCAATTCATTAAGATTAAAAATAACTTCCGATTGGATGGAAGAGTTTGATTTATGGCATAAATGGATTGCAGATGAAGGAATAATAAAAGATACATTATATATAAGAGGCATAGCAAGAGATACAGGAGGAAATATAATTGGGTATTTTGATGCATATGATATATATGAACTACTTTATTTCAATTTAGAAACTAAAAGATATTATTAATTAGTAAGTCCTGTTACGTATCCTTAGTTGATATTGTAACGTTCTATGAGGAAAACCTTTATTATGAAAAAGCGGGTTGTTCTCGGAATGAGTGGTGGACTGGACAGTTCAGTTTCAGCCTATCTATTACAGAAGGAAGGGTTTGAGGTTATTGGTATCACTCTGCGATTTTCAGAGGCATCCAAATGCTGCTCTGAACTTGATGTTTGTGATGCAAGAAAAGTTGCACAAAAACTTGGAATAGAGCATTACACCATTGATGTAACTGGACTTTTCGAGGAAGCAGTAATCGATTACTTTATTAAAGAATACAGAGAAGGAAGGACACCAAATCCCTGTGCAGTCTGCAATAGGAGAGTAAAATTCAAGACACTATTTAAAAAAGCAGATGAACTCAATGCTCAATTCATAGTTACAGGGCACTATGCAAGGATTCAAAATAAAGATAACCATTACTATCTACTTAAAGGTAAGGATAGTAAAAAGGACCAATCCTATTTTCTCTCAAGACTCAAAAAAGAGTGGTTAGATAGGATACTATTCCCCATTGGTAAATACGACAAGAAAGAGGTTTCAAAAATTGCAAAAAAATCAAAACTTCCCTTTTTCAAGAAGAAGGAGAGTCAGGAAGTCTGTTTTATAAAGGGAAATGACTATAGAAATTTCTTGATAGAAAAGATGCCAGAGTTAATGAAACCCGGGAACATCATAAATACAGAAGGTATTTTCATAGGTGAACACAAGGGTATCTTCTATTACACCATTGGACAGAGAAAGGGAATTCAGGTTAATATTAATAAACCACTCTATGTTATATCAATTAATCCAAAAAAGAATACAATAACTGTTGGGGAAGAAAAGGATGTATATAAAAAGGAATTATCTACTGAACATACAAATTGGTTAGCTCCTACTGCAGAAATATCTAAAAAGGTTTTTGTAAAGATACGATCTCAACATCAACCGAAGGAAGCAGAGATTAAGGTCAGGGCAACTGAAGTGTTTGTAAAATTTACAGAGCCGCAGATGGCAATAACTCCGGGACAACTTGCCGTTTTCTATAAAAACGACACTGTTCTTGGAAGCGGATGGATAAGGAAATAAGGTAAATGAGAATTAGGAATTGGGAATTGAGAACTAAGGATGACTTAATTTTTAGAAACTTCTTTGCGTCCTTTGCGGTAAAATGTTAACTGGTCTTTTTTTTCTTTGCACGATGTAAAATTACAAGGGCGGAAATAGAGAGAATAATTAAACAGAGACTCATTATCTGAGAGAGTGTAAGTATTCTTAATACCTTTGCAGTACCTTCGTAATATCTGAAGAAATCTATTATAAAACGGTGAACTCCGTGAAGTCCAAAAAAGATCCAGATCAGGAATCCCTGGAACGGTTTTCTCCTCGAAAGAAAAATTAGAATAGCAAATATTATAAGATTATCAAGTACTGAGTAGAGTTGTGTTGGTATAACAGGCAATGACTCAGCAGCACCTGGTTTAATCAGGTTATGCTTGAGCTGGTCTGCATAGGCAGGGGGAAATTCCCTTGCTGGAAAAGTAATTCCAAATCTATATGATACCCTTCCATAGCAACATCCATTAAGAAAACAACCAATTCTTCCAATAGCTATTCCAATGGCAAAGGAAGGGGCTGCAAGATCACCAATTTTAGTAAAACTCAATTTTCTTATTCTCAGGAAAAGCAATGCTCCCAACAGTGCACCTATAAACCCACCATAAAATACAAGACCTCCTTCCCATATCTTGAAAATATCAAATGGGTTCTCACTGTATTCACTTAAATGCTCAACCACATACCATATTCTTGCCCCAATCACAAGAGAAATAAGAACCCATATTGCAAGGTCAAAGATAATATTTGGGTCAATACCCTCCTTCTTCGCACTCCTGATAGTGATGAAAATTGCAGTAAAGAATGCGATCGCCTGCATTACACCGTATGTATGTATCTCAAAAGAGCCGACGCTGAAAAGTGTTCTGAACATATTTTTCCTTTCTTTTTTGTTAAGGCAGGAGTAGCGAAACCTGCCCCATTAGTTCTATAATTGTATATCCAAGATGTTAACGCATAGAAACGCAGAAAAAGCCCTGTGTAATAATATAGATTCTGTAAATGTCTCGTATTACATGGGGCATGCTCTGATACTTTGGAAATGTGTAACTCTTATGTCTTAGCTCTCATATATTATGTCTGGATTTTGGACTTTCATTATTATTCTTTGTCCTCTGTAGTTTGGCTCTCTTTTATTATCTCTTCCATCATTATCCTTAACGAATCACTGAATACTATCAGTGTATCTCTGAAATCATCGGGATATGAATCACAGTAAGCCTCAACCTCTTTGAGTGCCCTTTCTATATCACCTTTCTTTCTGGTTCTACTCGCTTCCACATAAAGAAGTCTTAGTAGTTCTCTTCGAACCTGTTTCGATTTTACTTTATCTTTAGATGTCCTGAGGTAATCTTCTTTCGCATTAATATCAGCAAGAATGTCTGATTCCTCTTTTTCTTTCTCCATAATTTGTGCAGCCTCTCCTGCAAATCCTACATCAATTATTTCACCTGTCTTCTTCTCTCTCAAACCATTTACACCACCTATTACTTCAATTTTTTCCTCCGTGATTTGTTCTATATCAGGAGCTTTAGAAACACTTGAAACAGGTACAGCTTTTTTAAATATCTCTTTCCTCTCTGTTGGTGAAGGAATTGCGCCTTTTTCAATTATTACTTTCCTTCCCTTCTCTTCTTCATGAACCTTAATCAATGTTTTACCAGCAGTAACCGGAGGAGCTTCCATTCTTTCTTCATCTTTAGCAATAAACCCTTCCTCAGTGGTAATCTTAAAACTCTCCACTGTTCTTGTGGTTTCACCTACTCCTTTAATACCCTTCTCCATTAAGATTTGCTTCGAAACAATGAATGTGAGAAGAATTAAAATTAAACCACCTGCAAGTTCCCATTTAATCCTCGGTATTTTTATTGAAAAGAACCTTATCGCTTTTTTCTCCCGAAGCCTCTCCATAACCCTTTTTGGGAAATAATCCCAGTATGAATCAGCCGGAAAAGGTATCTTCTCTTCTTTGATCTTTTTATGGAGAACCCTTAAAAAATTCAACTCTTCTGAACACTCAGGACATATTCTCAGATGTTCCTCTAATGCTTTTCTTAATGTACCATGAAGTTCACCATCTAAATAAGATCCAAGCAGATTTTTAATCTTTTTATGTTTCATTTTCCTGACATTAAATAACTACCAATACTCCTTTTCAATCTTTCTCTCGCTCTGTTTAACCTTGACATTACAGTTCCAGTTGGTATTCTAAGAATTTTTGAAATCTCTTCGTATGATTGTTCTTCATCCACTCTTAGGAGGAAGACAACCCTCAGTTTTTCTGGAAGAAGCTGAATTGCTTCCCTAATCTTTATGTTTGTCTCTTTCGCAATTACCCTCTGCAGAAGTTCATCATCATGTTTTTTTCCATGAACAAGCGTATTGATATTCTCTGGATCGATATTCACCTTTCTCTTCTCTTTCTTTATATGATTCAGGCATAAACGCACTGCAATTGTATATATCCAGTTAAAAAAATTTGCATCTTTCCTGAACCGTTTTATTGCTTTATATGCCCGAATAAAAGTCTCCATTGCAAGTTCATCTGCAGTAAAATGGTCATTTGTCATTCTATAAGTCAACCTATAAATCCCCTTCTGATATCTCTTGACAAGTAACTCAAAGGCACTCTGGTCTCCCTCTTTAGCCTTTTCAACGAGCTCGCTATCATCTGACGTAACCCCTGCATTATTATCTACCATACTAATAAGAAAATATTCCCCTTTTTCCCTCTATTTTTTCTCTGCTTTTCCAAAATCTTCTTTTGTTTTGATAACAGTATCTACTATCCCATAATTCTTTGCATCTTCAGCTGACATCCAAAAATTCCTATCCGAATCTTTTTCTATCTTCGCAACTGTTTGTCCTGTATGCTTTGCGAATATCCCATTTAACTCGTTTTTCATTTTCATAATCTCCTTCGCATGTATCTCTATATCAACAGCTTGTCCCTGGATACCTCCCATTGGTTGATGAATAAGCATTCTTGAATGTGGAAGAGCAAATCTCTTTGATTTCGTTCCTGCTGCAAGTAATAGTGCTGCCATACTTGCTGCCATACCCATACAGATAGTTGTTACATCAGGTTTTATATATTGCATTGTATCATAGATTGCAAGTCCTGCTGATACAACTCCTCCTCCAGAATTTATATAAATACTTATATCCCTATCTTTATCCTCTGCTTCAAGGAAAAGAAGTTGGGCAATCACAAGATTCGCTACCTCCTCGTCAATTATTGAGCCAATAAAAACAATTCTATCCTTTAACAGTCTTGAATAGATGTCGAACGCCCTCTCTGTCCTTCCACTCTGCTCTATCACTATTGGTATTAGTGGCATATTCTCCTCCTGGTTTACTAAAATGTACCTGTTATGCGTCTTATAATTATATAAAATTCTTTCATCTGTGTAATCTGCTTCCTAATCTGTTAAATCAGATTCATCCTTTAATTAAGAAATTTTTTTGGAGAAAATCATAAGCTTTCTCTCTTTTTAATAATGAAATAATATCCTCCAACCGCTCTGAATGATTAAGAAATCTTCTCAACTCTTCTTTACTGACAGACTCACGAACTGCTTCTTTCTCAATAATCTTTTCAATTTCATCATTCGACACCTCAATTTTTTCCCTATCTGCAATTCTGTCGAGAATAATGTTTAATCGTGCTTTATTTTCAGCTAATCTTCGTAATTCATCCTCATTAATGTCTTCCTTATTCACATTCTTCATCTCTTCCATTTGCTTTCTGAAGTAGTAATCAATCAGAGCTTCAGGTACCTCAAAATCATTATTATGAAAGAGTTTATCAATCAGTTGATCCTGACCTAATTTCTTTGCTATAAGTTCGTTCTCTCCTGATAACTGTTTATAAATTGTCTCCTTTAAATCCTTCAAGGAATTTAGTCCGAATGTTTTTGCAAAATTATCATCTATTTGAGGAATAACCTTTTCCTTCACCTCTTTTACTGTAAGTAAGATAGTAACAGGTTTTCCATGAAGTTCTATCACAGGAAATTCCCCTGGATAAACAATCTCACCCTTTATATCTTCACCTGGTTGAACACCCTTAAGAAGAGAGTAAAGGGAGTTTTTATCCTTTTCATCTTTGCATTCAACTGTCATACCATGGACAACATCGACTTTACTATTATTCTTATCAAATATTGTATAATCAAATTCAATGTTATCGTTTGTTTTTGAAGGTCTGGAAGCAGGTCTCAAGGTTGTATACTTCCCCTGTAGATCAGAGATAACCTTTTTTACATCTGAAGTACTTACTTTACGAGGTTTATAGCTTGTTTTAATACCATCAAGTTTAAGCTCAAAGTCTGGTATGACCTGAAAACGAGCGCGAAAGGTAACATTTCCTTTTCCTTCAGGAATTTTAATATCATCTATATCTGCAAACGTAATGGGATTAAGATTATTATCCTTGACTGCTCTCATGAAAGAATTTTTAATAACATTATCCTGTGCCTCTTTATTGATCTCTTTATTAAACCTATTAAGAATTACAGACACAGGTGCCTTTCCCTTTCTAAATCCTGGAACAGTAGCGCTGTCTCTGTACATTTCAGCAATCTTTTTCTGTTCTTCTTCAAGGTCTCTATAAGGAACAGAAATTTTAATCTCTCTAATATAGGATTTTGGTTTTTCTATCTTTACTTCCATAATTGATAGTTATTCGTTATTAATCATTAGTTATTATTTAACTTCGTTTACCGCATCTCCTGCAATTACTACATGAAGTAGATCGTTATCGGTTCTTAGGCTTCTGTGATTCTTTGTTATCAACCATCTGTTATCTGTTTTCCATTTGCTGTTTACTGTTTGGTGCCTTATTTAAGTGCGAAGGGGGGGAATCGAACCCCCACCCCTTTAACGGGACTGGATCCTAAATCCAGCGCGTCTTCCATTTCCGCCACCCTCGCAAATGGCTTGTCAGTCATAATACTGCTGTGTCAGTTTAACAGATTCATTTCCAACAGGTGAGGCTTACAGCCTCACGTCTGCTTAGATTAAGATGCTCCTTCTGTTGAAAGAGCATAACATATAAATGTTGTTAAAATATTACCCTTATTTTTTTCGCTTGTCAAGAAAAAAGAATTTCGGCAACGTCAACTGGTCAGGGAATCGAGGTCTGGATATGTTAATGAGACTAAAAAGATATCATCTCCCTCTTCAAATTTATTAAATTGGTTCTTTTTAGGATTAAGAATTATCTTATCTTTACTCTTTACACCTATGAGAATAGATGGATTTTCTCCATCTCTCTTCTTTAGTATATCTACACCCAATTCTCCAAAGGTCTTCCCATAGTATTGATGTGGAACAGGCAACTGGTAGATTTCATTTGTCTCTTCTGAAACAGTAACAAGGTTCGTATAGACCTTGCTCAATCCAGGAGTTAACGCGGATTGTGCAATAATCCTTAGTGCAAAATCACCGGCTGATACTATCTCATCACATCCAGCTTTCTTGAGATGCTCAAAGTTTTTTGGATCAACAGCCTCTGCAATAATGTGAACTTTCCTGCATCCTTTTTCTTCACATAATTGTTTGACTGTCATTGCTATTAGAACAGATTGAGCATCTGCATAACTACCAGCATTCTGCTGTGAGAGAATTATGCAGGAAAATCCATCCGTTATGTTAGCGCGTTTCAGGTTTAACTCATATGCTGGGTCGCCTTTCACAAGATAAACATTTCTAAATTCTTCCAATTCATCTAGTTCAGGGAATGATTTTTCATTAATCCCATCTGAAATTATTACAATAGGCTTTTTGAGCTTTAATGCCTTTGCTCTCAATTCTCTCACAATGCTAATACACTTTTCACTCCAGTTGCATATCACTATGTGGTTACTTAGATTCTTTGGTGGCATAAATCTTCTACCTCCTATTTTTCTTTCTACAAAGATTGAAGCAATGGTCCCAGTGAATATACCAACGATACCAAGACTCAAAATAAGAATAAGTGTGACTGTTATTTTGCCTGCTGTTGTCTTTGGCTGACCACTATCTAGTCCACTGAAAAGATAGACTGCTATATTCCAGAAGCACTTTGTAACATTACCAAATTCCTCAGGATTGCCTGCATGTTCTGCTATCCACAACACAAACGCACCCACGACCCATATAAAGAATATAATAATGATAAGTCTCAGAAATTCATGTTTCCAGAAAAATCTTTTTAATCGAACAAGGACAAGATTAATCACCCTTTTGCAATTCCTCTTTTACTCTCTTTTATAAACCTCAAGAGGTTTTTTATCTCATTAATCTGTGGAAGAGTTTTTTCGATTTTTTCAACTGCTTGAGTTGTATTTAATTTCCTATCTAAAATTATGTTAAATGCTTTTTTTAATATATTAATAGTCTCTTTCTCAAAGTTATTTCTTCTTAAACCAACAACGTTCAGACCGTATATCCTGAGAGGTTCACCACTAGCAAGTGCATACGGAATCACATCTTTGTCAACCCTGAATCCGCCACCGATGATAGAATAACCACCAATCTTTGAAAATTGATGAACAGGAATAAGAGCGCTCAAAAAAGCAAAATCTTCAACCTGAGCAAACCCTCCTACTTGCGTCATATTAGCAATTATCACATTATTACCTATCTGGCAATCATGAGCAATATGGACATAAGCCATTATTAAACAGTTGTTACCTACTTTTGTTAGATGATCCTCTATAGATGCTCTATGTATAGTTGCAAATTCTCTTATTATATTATTATCTCCAATTTCAACACCTGAATTCCATCCTTTAAATTTAAAGTCCTGTGGAATTCCTCCTATAAGGGCTGAATGACATATTCTATTATTATTACCAATCGTTGTTCCTGCTTTAACTAAAACATGGTCCTTTATAACAGTGCCATTTTTAATGACTACATTTCCTTCTATAATTGAATAGTGTCCAATCTTAACCCCATCCTCAACGACGGTCTTCGGGTCAACTATCGCTGTCTTTGCAATCTCACTCATTTCAATGGCTTACCCTTTTCTACCACCATAGCTGTAAATTCACCTTCAGCTACCACCTCATCGTTTACATAAGCCTTTCCCTCAATAACGTAAAGTTTTTTTCTGAATCTCTTCATTTTTAGTTCTGAACGGAGTTGATCTCCAGGCCTGACAGGTTTTCTGAATTTTACTTTATCTATCATCATGAAATATAATAACTTATTTTCTGTTTCTTCAAGTTTATTCAAAAGTAAAAACCCTCCTACCTGTACCATTGCCTCTATTATGAGAACACCGGGCATAACAGGGTCTTCAGGGAAATGTCCCTGAAAAAAGGGTTCGTTTATTGTCACATTCTTTATGCCTGTAACTGCATCCTCATCTAATGTAATAATTCTGTCAACTAGAAGAAATGGGTATCTATGGGGCATAATTTTTAGAATATCCATAATAGTATAACTCTTTTTTTTCATATACCTCTCCTACATCAATAACACAGAAATTAAGAAATTCATACTGACAGACTCATTTTTGATTTTTGTATTTTCCTATTTTCATAAATTTGGTCTCTAAAAATTTCCATCTTCATGATTTCGGATTTACTTTTTCCCTATTTCAGCTAACTTATATTCTTCCTTTAATTGTTTCAGGAATGCAATGTGTGAAGTATGACCTCCGCATAGGATTACAAAGTGACCGATAATTTTTCTTCCAAGAAGTGAGAGATCTCCAAGAAAATCAAGTATTTTATGTCTGACAAACTCATCCTTAAATCTTAAAGGTGTTTTATTCAAAATTCCCTCTTTTGAATAAACGAGTGAATTTTCAAGACTCCCCCCTTTAATCAACCCTTGCTTCCTCAGGGGTTCGACCCACTCAAGAAATGCATATGTTCTTGCTGGTGCAATCTCTTTTATGAAACTCTCAAGTGTTACATCTAACGTCTGCATCTGTGTTAGTTCAGGATAATGTTCATAACTAATCAAATAACTAATTACAAGTTTTGGGGATGGATAAACAGCAAAAAAACTCTTGCCAAAATTAAAACTGAACGGTCTCTTGATAATCAATTCTTTATTCTTTTGTGCAATATTTTTTTCCACTATCATTATCTTCTTCAATTTCTCCACTATCTGAATGGCGCTCCCATCGAGGATAGGTATCTCATCCCCTTTCTCCAGTACAATAGTAACACCATCGATATCAAAACCCAATAATGTACCGAGAAGATGTTCAATCATGCCAAAAGAGGTTTTACCGTTGCCAATTGTTGTACCATGTACTGTACTCATTACATTATCAATCGACGCACATACTGTGATATCATCATTCCCTTTTTTCATAAAGGAGATACCTTTATCTGATGGAAGAAGTTCCACGCTGGTTTTTATCCCTGAATGTACTCCAATGCCTTCAAATGTTACAGGAAATTGTATAGTCTTATATATCCCTCTTTTTGGCATCAACTTCTCTTTCAAGTTTTTCTATGGTCTTTTCTATCTTCTTTACTCTTTTTAGAAGTTCAGGAAGTTTCACCGTAGCTGCATGGATTCTTTTTACAAGCCTAAGGTCCCTTGCTGGGCAGCCCCAATAAATGGCATTTGGTGGTACATTATTCGATACTCCTGCCTGTCCAGCAACGATTACCCCATCTCCAATCTCACAATGATCAGTAACGCCCACCTGACCAGCAAGGGTTACATTTCTTCCAAGTTTAGAACTCCCTCCAATTCCTACCTGAGCAACGATTAAGTTATTCTCCCCAACTGTTACATTGTGTCCAATCTGAACCAGGTTATCTATTTTGGTCCCTTGTTTTATTCTTGTCTCTTTGAATGATGCCCTATCTATTGTGACGTTTGCACCGATTTCGCAATCATCTTCAATTACAACCTTACCAATCTGGGGAATTTTGTAATGTCTCTTTCGATCGGTCACATATCCATATCCATCGCTCCCGATGACAGTTCCAGGATGAATAATCACCTTGTTACCAATAATTGTATTATTAAGAATAGTTACAGAAGTTTTTATTTCTACATCGTCACCGATTATGGATTCACTCCCAATGTATGTAAAAGGGAATATTTTGATATTTTTCCCAATCCTGACACCTTCACAAATCACTACGTAGGGAGCAATAAATGGACAATCTCCCATGGATACGTCATCCTCTATAATAGCATGATGTGAAATCCCTGGCTTTATCTTTCTGTAAGGATAAAAATACTCTATTACTTTTATAAAAGAGAGTGCTGGGTTTTCAGTGAAGATAACGGTCTTTCCTTCTATTGAAAAAGGCTTTTTGGTAATAAGACAGGATGCTTTGGAAATTTTTGCTAAATCAAGAAATTTATTATCGGCAAGAAAACTTATGTCAGCCTCTTTTGCAATATCAAGACCAGAAACACCTCTAATCTCCAAATTTTCATCACCACATACCTCGCCTTTTATAATTGATGCAATTTCCTTTACTTTCATTGGTTTTTTATTTCCCTTCCAAGATACGTCATTACATCCTGTGCAAGCTTTTCTATTTCTTCCTTTTCATCTATTGAAAAATCCTTTTTTATAACTTCGTTCCCTTTTTCAAAATTAATCCACATTAGTTGCAATTTGACTGTACCAGAAGAAATATCAATCTTACCGAAAACAACAATGCTTGCCTCTATTCTTCTTGCAACAAGTCTCACCTGGTTATTATCGAGTTCTTCCTCTTTTATAAAGCCATATGACATCATTGCCTCACTAACTTTTTTTGACTCAATAAATTCGAAATTGGTAAATTTATCAAGACCTGTCTTAAGAAATGCTGAAATCTGCCGACCAAGAGATTTCGACTCTGCTTTAGCACTAAGTTCGTCGAAGAGAAAAACATAGAATTTTGTCTCTTTTATCTGCGGTGAAACAACCGCAAATTCTTTGTTTATCTCATAAAGAACCCTATCAGTTAGATCAAGACCTGTTTTAACGAAGACAATATTTCCCTCACTAATGTCAAATATTATTGTATAACCATCATCTTCTCCTATTTTCTCCAGCACATTACTTATCTCTTCAATAACAGGTTTTAAAAGCTCTTCATGTTTTTTCTTTGACTTTCCATCTTCACCCCATATCTCCTTTATAAATCCTCTGTATTCCGTTTCCTTTTGCTCTATCTCCTTCCTTTTCTTTCTCTTTGTTTCTTCAGACAACATCAGTTCCTGGTTCTTCAATTCATTCTTTAATGTATCAATTTCTAATTTTTTCTTCTGTGCCTCTTTTTCCCATTCTGCTACAAGCTTATTTAACTGTTCTTTCAGGTTACTTATAGCTTTATAGCCATCAATTATCTTCTGCGAATCTATATATCCTATTTTTTCTTCGGAAAAAGAGATTGAAATAAAAAAGAGGAAAATTAACGCTACAGAAAGATAGATTTTCTTCATATTACCACCTCTCATAAAAATTGAAACCGATATGAAAACTATAGAATCTTTCTTCTAATTCCCTTGTTTTTCTCCTACCTGCGACAAAGGCTAAATCGAGGAAACCAGCCTTTTTTAGAACAGGAATAGAGGTTCCAATAGTAACTCCATTATCAACAATCCTCTCATTGTAGGAATTCTTGAAATACCAGGGTTTTGAGAAATACCCAAACCTCAAAGGGAACCCTCTTTTTTTATAACCTTTAATTCCACTGTACTCTAAGCCAACGCTATAGGAGAGTACATCTAAAAAACCCTCTTTTTTCGTTCCATTATACTTAAAATTACTCCAGCTCCTATATCTCAAGGTAATAAGGAAATTTAAATCTTCTCTTACGGAGAGATTAAAGCCGCATGAATAGAGGGACGGAAAGATAAGTTCATCCTCGATTTCGGTTGTATCTTTTCTGAAGTATGATAAACTTCTTGTCTCCTTTTCGCAGGAGAGAGGAAAACTATATCCGAAAACAAAGTTAATAGGATGAAAGTCAAAAACGATCCCAAGAGAATAACTGTATCCGAAATAGTAACTATTCAGGGAATCCTTTGTATCTATGTAGAGCGTATCTAAGAAATTTGTTATCCATAACTCATCACTACTCCCGAATAGAACATTGAAACTAAAACCTAACCCTGCCGTATTTCCTAGCGTTTTTGCTATCTCAATACTACCAAGAGAGAGCTGTCCCTTCTTTAAAAACCTTTTCTGGATGGATATTCCATTTACAGAATCGGGACTTGTTACAAAATTAGCATTGAAATCCATTACCTTCTTAATATTAAAACCTACTGCCAAATCGAGGGGAAGTGTTGTGGCTGCCTTTATATACGGTATACAATAATAGTGCATTATATTTTTGCCTTCCTCATCCATCATCTCCAACCGTACTCCACTATATGTAAAATCTATTCCTGTTTTTTTCAAAAAAGCAATGGAGCCACAGAGATTTGAAGAGAATGTTCCAGGAATCTCAACGTACCCAAGCGCGGACATACGTGCATCACCGCAAAGAATTGATTCACCTATTTCACTGAAACTAAAGATGGATTGAGCATTCAAATGTAATCGGGAAAGATTAACACATGAGATGAAGGAAAATAGGAAGAAAAATAAAATTGAAGCAAATAATTGGGAATTAAGATTTATGCGAAATATTCTCATATCTTTCATAATTAGTTATTCGTTCAGCTGTCATCCGACAACTAACTCCTGACTTCTGTCTTACATATTTTATCCATTTTAAGTATTCAATTAATGTCCACTCATTGGTGGTGGTGTATAATAGACTGAAAGTATTGGCTTATGGAGAGCATCAAGAACTAATCGTGAACAGAAGCTATTCTCATTCTTTGCCCTGAGCAGAAGACCATAATTTTCTCCCACATTCACCCAGTACTGTACTAATGATGTAATGTCGGTTTCAGAGAAAGTAGTATCATCCTTATGGAATGTGAAAAATGCTACTGAATACGGATGATAATCTGTTGAATCTTCATTCCACTCTCCCATTACCCTGTAGATAAAAACTGTCATACTATCAAAATAGGAATTATCAGGATTAAATGCAAATGTCAAAAGAGCTCTGTTAATAGTAATATTTGGAGGAAGTGTATTATCGATTTTAAAAAGCAGAAGAGCCCTCATAGCGTAACCTTCACCCATGACGATTTCATTGTTACCTTGAATATACGTAGAATTTGTAATAAAAGCATCGCTTACAGGCGAATAATCCTTTGTTGAATCTCCATAAAACACGGTTAATTTCAAAGAATTTGAAGTACTCTCTTTCGAGTAAATTGATAGTATTGTATCACCTATGTCATAAACAAAGATCATGCCATTGTTCTCCGAAAGTGAAGTATCGAGGAGAGAAAATTCTTCACAATTAAAAGTGAAATCCACTACAGATTCATTTATAACAACGCTAGCTATCTTTGTTGTATCATAATCTCCACCTGGGTTACTCCATTGACTATCGGTAGATGATCTTTTCCATCCAACTGTTGTTTCATCCCAGCTCCTTGTTAAAGGGAATACATTGAAACCTACACCTTTTTTCCAAGTCCCATATAGAGATAGTGTCACCTTTGCAGAATCAGCATTTGCAAGGATGGCTGAATCGCTTACTGCGAACCGAACAAGAATCCTTGATTCAATGGAATTTGATTCCCCAATCCATAATCTACTTTTTGAACCTGTGTTGACTTCTAAATGGAAATTTGATATTGAATCAGCCACTATGCCATCAACATAAATGGGTTGCGGTATATCTTTAGGAATCTCATCAAGTCCTACAGGGTCATTCATTTTATCTTTGCATCCCAGAATGAATACGATGAATAAAAAGAATAGAATATGTTTTTTCATTTTACTAAAAACTTGTTCCTATCTGAAAATGAGGGTTCCATCCACCATAACTTTTCTTATCAAATCCATAACCTACATCAAATCCAAGTATTCCCATCATTGGTACCTCAATCCTTATCCCCGTCCCAACTCCCTTTTTAAGGTTTGCAAGATTTGTACTCCGAAAACTGTCCCAAGCATTGCCTGCATCAAAGAAAAGAAGCCAGTTGATACCCTGAGTTATAAGATATTTATATTCTAAGGTAAATACAAATGCAGAGCGACCTCCGATAATATTAAAATCTTCTCTTGGCCCTATGGAACGGTCAGGATAACCTCTAATACCCCAATCTCCTACTCCACCAAGATAAAACCTTTCATAGATAGGGACTGTAGATGGCGAGGTATAACCGTCAAGGAAGCCAAATTTTGAGCGAATCATAAGAACAAAATTCAGGAAACTCTTTTCATACCATCTTGTCTCAAATTGATATTTCTGGAAATCTATACCTCCACCTAAAATACCGCCAGAAAACTCAGCAGTAAAGCTATTTTTTGAACCGGTTTTCGCATTGAATATATAATCCCTGCTGTCCCTAACTAGATTGAAAGCAATACTGCTTCGCCATTCAGTTCCTTCCTGATCAAGGATGTATCTACTAACCTTACCTATATCTCTGATAGAAACTGTTACCTTTTCAATAGTATAAGAGGTATAGAGACGAGTATATTTCAATCGTGGGACAGGCCTTCCTATCCTGACTGTTCCTCCCCTCTTTCTGTCATCAAAATAATCCCATTTCCTTGTTATAAAAAAGATGTCAAAACCTGCAATTGTTGGTGTGTCGAAAAACCAGGGTTCCGTATAACCAAAACTATAATTTGCAAGCTTCCCCCCCTTCTCAAGACTGAAATAGACTGTTGACCCTCTTCCAAGAAGGTTTGGAATATTGAGAGATAGATTTCCTGTTATTCCCCAAGCTTGACTGTAACCCATTCCTGCATTAAACTGTCCTACATCTTTTTCCTTAATTTGAATGACTAAATCAATATCACCCTCTTCGTTTGCTCTTTTGCTATCGAGTTTTAGATCATCAAAAAATCCAAGATTAAAAACCTCCCTTTGAGAATCAATTAGCTTAGATCTCTTAAAAAGGTCACCAGGATAGATTTTCAACTCTCTTCTTATTACCTTTTCCCAGGTTTTTGTATTTCCCGATATGATTATCTTTCTCAGATGGGCTGGATCTCCTTCCTGGATAACATACTTTATCTTTATGGTATCATTTACTACTTCTTCCTCGGGCATTATAAATGCATATATATAACCCAACTCTGTATAGAGTGAATAAAATTCTACCATAGTATCGTCGAGTTTATCTTTATTATAAACATCTCCCTTTTTGTACCTTACAACGTATGCGAGATTTTCAGTTTTGATAATATTGTTTCCTTCAAATTCTACTTCACCGAGGAAGAACTTTTTCCCCTCACTAACATCAATCCGAATTGTCATCCATTCCTGTTTATCATCATAGGAAATTTCATAGTCTTTTATTTCACACCTTGGATAACCTTTCTTTTTATAGTAATCGGTTATTCTTTCAAGGTCGTTATAGAATTTTTCTTCGTCAAAATTTCCCGACCTCCACCATCTCTTACTCTTGTTCTTCATCAAACCACCAAGCTTTTTATCGGGGTATAACTTGTTTCCTGTGAAATATATATTTTTTATTCTGACCCTTCTTCCTTCATCAATGCTAAATATGAGTACTGCTTTTTCGTCTTCCCTTGTAACCTCAGAAGAAACCTTTGCAAGAAGAAATCCCTTCTCTTTGTATTTCTCATTTATCTTCTTTGTCCACTTAAATATCTTCTGTGTTGAAAGGATTTCACCCTCCTGAACACCCAGTGCTTCTTTTAAATCCTTCTCTTTGACATGGTCATTACCAATAAAAATAACTTCTTTAATGAAGGGATTCTCTTTTACTTCAATAATTAACAGTTGTCCTGCTTCTGTCTCCTCACTTTTTATTTTTATATCTGAAAAAAGCCCAAGTTTATAGATCTTTTTTATTGCATTGTCAAGTTTTCCTTGCGTCACTTCATCGCCAACCTGAAGCATGGATGAACTCTTAATCAATTCTTCATCAGTTGTCTTATTTCCTCTCACTTCGATTCGAGATATTTTTCCTGCAAAGATATTTGCTGTAAAAAGAAAAAAAACTATAATAATTAATATCTTTTTATAATTCAATAAAACTCCTTTTTATACTCTGTTATCTTATAAAACATTCAACTTCAAAAATCAATACTCTATAACACAGAAAACAACACAAGTCAAGAAAAAAACATTCAGCCACTGATTATCATTGTTGGATGTATTCCTTGAAGCGATATCATTAATTATATACAACGAAAGAACATACTGTAAGTTCCATGAAAACAAGCAACCAAACTTAGTTTAAGATGGAAATAGGTAATCAGAATGTAGGCACGAATTCAATTCGTGCCATTTCTACTTGTGTGAACCCGAGTTTTCTGTGGTTAAATGCGTTTTGAGCATTGCAATAAATTCGCTTTGTTTTTCAGGAGAAAGCCTTAAAGAGGTAAAAGAAATCTTGAAAACTCCGAACGACTTTAAAAAAACCTTTTCTTTAAGGTGCAGTTGTACAACATCACCTGTGTTTGTTACTATTGCTGTCTCTCCCCCACCACATGCCCTGACACCAATACCATTGATTGCCTTATGTGTTACAGTGGAGATATCTTTAATATTCGAAAAACCTATTTCACAGTATGCAAGAAATCCAAGTTTAATTCTCAAACTGCGATTAGTAATATCAATAAAGGAGAACCTTTTTATTGCGAAAAAGATACAAAAAATCAGTCCACCAACAAGAGCAGGGAGAATTGCATCAATTCTTTGAATTACAATTCCAAAAATCAGTCCTATACAACATAGGAATAAAAGGATCTCCCATGGGAATCTTAGGATGGGGTTTAGTGAAAAAGAAAACCTCCTCATAATGTTTATCTTTTGTTCTTCACAACGCGCTACATATACGCTGGCTGAAGCCTGCAACTAATTATGCTACTTGTTTTCTTCGTTCTTCATCACCCATTCTTCTATCATTCCCCAGAGTTCATCTGGGAATTCAGATGAAATACTGGAGATATATTTACACGCTTTATATCCCCATACAGCAATACTATCTGCTCCAAGTTTCAATGGTATATCCATAGCCTTAATAACCTCTTTATGGTTCTCATGAGGCACCTTAAATGCCTGAGTCCATATCTGGGTCTTTTTTCCATATTTCTTTGCTGCCCTTTGTAACTTTCTCGTTTCATTCTTGACATAATCCTTAAGTGGTTTACCGAATAGTATTCCATAGGGATCTGTTGCAAGAATTTCAAGATTTGGCAGTGAGGCAACTTTTGTTAAGAAGGATTCTTCAGCCTCAGGAAGAATGCAGATAGCGTTTCTTATATTTTCTTTCTCTGCTGTATCTGTTGCAAAGGACAAGAAATCAATGATAGACTCCATCTTAAAGAATTTAATCCTTGTACTCTTTTTAAGAGGAAATTTGGAGTTATATAACTCATTGAATTTTTTCACACAGGATGCACATCTACAACACCATAAACCACTCTTCGAAAAATGTTGGTAAAAATGAGGTTCATCCCAGAAAATAAAGTCTGCACCCGATTCTGCAGCACTCTTTATCCAGGTACTTATTAACTTTCTGAACATATCATTGTTGGGACAGGCAGCGGGAACCCTTTCAAAAATTGAGTCAATCTGACATATATTTGAATATTTCAATACCCAGGAAGAGTATGCTTCACCACCAAAGAAACCACCCAGTCCCCAGGGGTCAAGCCATGCCTCCAGACCTTCGTCTTTTGTTATCTTTACAATTTCGTGCATAGTCTTTTCATAAAATTCAAAGTCGTTTTCACTGTATGTATGGACAACAAAATCAAAACCAATAGTTTTCAAAAGACGCATATCTGTCTCAACATATTCAAGGATTCTATTTCCAAAATAACTTACACCAAATTTCAACCTAATATCTCCTTTCTTCTGAGAAACTGAAATATAAAACTAAATAAAAGGATTATAAGACCAATTATTGACAGTGTTTTTCCAATAGTATAGGATGTATCCTCATAGACGAAAAAAACAGAATGTTTCCCAGCATCAAGAGGAACTGCCCTCAATGTATAATTTGCGAGATATACTTCTGTCTTCTTTCCATCTACATAAGAGTGCCATCGTGGATAGTAATTTTCACAAAGAACAAGAAATCCCCTATTCTTCGCATCAACCTCTATATGAATTCTGTTTGCGTTGTAATCCTCAATGGAAACAAGGGAACCACCAAGTATAGTATCAGGGTGAGGTATATCTGGTTTTTCTTCCAGTAAAACAGTTTGTAATGGATTGAATTTTCCCTTCTTCATAAATTGAAGAAGGGAATCCTTATCTTTAAAAACTTTGTAGTCCTCTACAAAAAAAGCCCTTGGAATACAATCTTGATTTTCGTATATTGCGTACTGACTCCCTTGATATACCTTATTAAATCGTGAATAGTATAATCTCCACTGTTTTATAGCTGCCCTTGTCCTTTCGTCAAACCTCAGGGTATCGGAAGGCAGAGATACACCTATAACGTATTTTCCATTCAGGATATTTATCATTTTTGGATATTCAATTAGATTCATCGGCGAAAACATAACACTCTCACCCGCTCCAATCAATTCCTGATATCTTCTGATAGGGTTTGGATGATACCCACCAAGACTCTGAATACCATTTAAAATAAGTATCCCATCGTTTGAACGCCGATAATGGAGAGGGAAAATTCTAAAAAGATTTTTATCGTTATCTAAAAATTTTATAACCTCATCTTTTTTATAATATTCAGACGGGTGTGGTACATCAGCTAAAAATCGTTTCTCAATGAACCATTGGTCAAATAACATAACCATAAGTAAGCCTAACATTAAATAGATAGTTTTTAACCTTTCTTTTTGAAATAGAAGAATTAAAACAAAACAAACAATCGAAATAATTATCGATTTTCCCAAACCTTTTATAAAAAGAGGATAATTTTCAGTAAAAGCCTTTAGTTTAGAAGCACTCTGAGGGAGCTGAAGATAAGAAAAATGAGATTTGAGAAAGGTGATAACTCCTTCCTTCCCCACAACTGCAATAAAGCCAAAAATGAGATAGCACCCTATAAAAAGAAGGATTGAAATAATTATTTTTTTACTGTCTTTCCGTTCAAGTATCCTTTTTAGTCCGAAGGCTGCAATAACAGTAACAGAAAATGTTACAAGATAGAAGATGAGTGCCGGAGCACGAAATTTCTTGATTGCTGGTAATACATAATAGGCTATTTTGAATATGGGTGTATTTTTACCGAGTGCAAGAAAAAGAGCAGCAACACCAAAAAAGAAAAAGAACTTAACATTCCTATCCTTAAAGCAAAAGAAAACCCCTATAAGTAATAGGATGAGTGGAAGAATACCAAAATATTCACTATGTAACTTAAAATAATTTCCTCCCCAGTAATGTTCCTTGATACCTGAAAATTCTGGAACAAATAGGTCAATGAGCTCTGCCGTGGGCATTGACCAAGATGTTGTATATTCATATCCTTTCGTTTGACCCCGTGCACCAAAACTTAGATTTCTATATACAGGAAGGAAAGAAACAGAAACAATCATTCCGAGAACAATGATACCTATTATAAAAAGAGAAAGCACCTTTAAGACGCCTTTTATTTTAAGGGTTTTTCTTTCCCCAAAAAGAAGAAAGATTAAAAAGAAGATTGAAAACCCTACAGCATAGTATGTCATCTGAAAATGTCCGGCAAGAAATGCAAGTGAGGTTATCCCTGCAAAAAAGACAAAATAGAAAAATTTCCGTCGCCTTACCCCCTTAAGAATAAATAGCAACATCAACGGAAGAAGAGAAACAGAGATAGCCCTCCCAAGATGACCGGCATAAGTGGTTGATATGAAAGAACCAGAAAACATGTAACATAATCCACCCATTATAGAAGGAAAAATACCAAGCTTCATTTCCTTCAATAAAAGGTAAATCCCAAACCCTGCAAGAAATGTATAAATTACAAAAAGAAATACACGAACAGTATGAACATTTGTAGGTCCTGATACAATATAGAGAAGCGTATTTGGAGAGAGGTGATCGCTAAAGAAT
>SOIS01000241.1 GCA_004375965.1 Candidatus Cloacimonadota bacterium
ATTACAATAGCTTTCCTCTTTCGTTCTACAATTATTCTAGTTCCAAAAATGTCCAATGCTGCTATATACTTTATTTTAGTGGGAATATGATAATTTGTCAAGTGAAAAATTAGAACTACAGAGAACGCAGAGACACAAGTGCACAAGTCACAAGAGCATCAGCTGCAAGTAAAGAGGAAAAAGGTTAAAATAGTTTTACAAAACACTACTTGAACTTACATATAATTTAAATTTGCGGGAATTTGCCACAATTTGCCTGTATTATGGATACTATTTGGACACACACGAATTGCACTTCGACATAGCTCAGTGCGGATATGGTTCTTTGAACGGTGTTGGTCTCTTTGAGACGGTAATGGTTGCTTCGCAACGGCAATATAAAAAGAGTGGATAGTTTTAGTGTATATTATTTCTTTTTTGTTTCCTTTTTATCTTTTCGCTCTATTAGTTCTATTTTTCTTTTAACGTAATCAAATTTAACAATGAATTTGCTGAATAGTCCTTCCTGTCCTAAAATTCCACCATAAGGTACCTTAAAATGTGGAGATAAAAAACCTGCATAGCAAGGAAATGTGCGACCTCCGATACTTAACTCAATATTATGATAATAAACATTAACAGGTTCTTGTTTGAGACCATACATTTTTCCATTCTTACCTTTCACAATATCAATCCCAAGTTCTTTTCCTATGCTTGCATCAAATATGCAAGTATCAGCGCCACTGTCAATTAGCGAATATGTTGGTATTTTTCTGGGTCCGTGTTTTACAAAAATTAGAATGACTGGACGGGATCTGTAGTTTACATTTGGGTGAGATTCAGTTTTTTCGGTTACTGGAAATTTCCTATACTTAAATTTCATCAAATTATATATCCACCTGAATGTTTGGGTATCCTTGCTAAAATAGGGTCTTTTATTCCTTTCTTTTTTGCTTCGGTTTTAGCTTTTGAGAGTGTTCTCCCTGAACCAACAATTCTGTTCTCATCCGGGCTTATAGCGATCCACTTATCAGCATATTTTTTATATGTACTTGGTCTCTCTATGGCTTTCAATCTTGGCTCTGCCATTATTTTTTCCTCCTTCCTTGCTCTATTGTTCTAATGTAATATAACAAATTTTCTATATTTTGTCAAGTAAGTTTAGCGAAGTCTTTTTCAAAATTAAAAAAGGAGAAGTGTTTACTCTTTATAATATTCCTTACCTCACCTTTCATCTGTCAGATAAAGAAACTAATTTAATAGTGTGAATCTCCCCTTCTTAGGTGTGGATCGCACATGCAGGAATCAAAGTGAAATGAGAAAGAAACACTGCAACAAGAGGACTTGTTCTCGGCAAGTAGTAAGTACGTTTAAGCGAGTCAAGTCTTCCCGACACTTCATCATCCTCACTCGCTTTGAGTCACTCCATAAGCACCGTATCCCGAAATGGGTTCGTAAGTGAATATAGGTGAATACTTGCAATGATAACTGAACGCAGGCTGAAGCCTGCGGCTACCTTCGTAACGGTTTGTGCACTTTGGGCGGCTCCAATGACCAAATGATTTAAAGGAATGTGTGTATCTCTGGTTGCATACAAAAAAGTATTGACACAAATTCTTTTTAAGGGTATACTCAGATATGGCTGGTGTAGCTCAACGGTAGAGCAACGCATTCGTAATGCGTAGGTTGTCCGTTCAACTCGGATCACCAGCTCTTTTTCTTACTGAGAGAGTAAGGGATTGATGAAGATATAACGAGTGAAATTGACGAATATAATCTAATTAGGAATTGAGAATTGGGAATTAAGAACTATGAGCTTACTTGGTGAATGAATATTCAGGAATACCGTCAGAAACATTATAAATGGTGACTTAATTATAGAATAGATCTGTGAAGATCAGTGTAATCAGTGTCGAAGATTTTTTATGATGAAAAAAACATTAATGGTAAGCATTTCTGGGGTGAGAGGAATAATTGGCAAGGGATTAACTCCTGATGTGATTTCACGGTTTGCACTTGCATTTGGAACATTTTCCAATGGTGGAAAGGTAGTAATAGGCAGAGATACAAGAAAATCTGGGGAAATGGTAAAACATGCTGTGGTTTCAGGATTACTTGCAACTGGATGTGATGTTATAGACATCGGTGTTTGCCCAACCCCCACGGTGCTATATAATGTAAAATCCCTAAAAGCTGATGGCGGTATTGCTATTACCGCAAGTCATAATCCCGTTGAATGGAATGCTTTAAAATTTATTGGAAAGAATGCAATGTTCTTGAATCGAAAAGAGGCAGAAAAACTCATCACCACGTATGAAAATAATAGGTTTAAACCAGTTGTTTGGAACAGGCTTGGAACAGTTTCTCATAATAATGAAGGTATAAAAAGGCACATTGATGCCATACTTTCTCTTCCATATCTGAACATCAAGAGATTAAAAAGCAGAAGATTTAAGGTTGCAATTGATTGTGTAAACGGTGCTGCTTTTCATGCTTTTCCTGAATTACTAAAGAAACTTGGATGTGATGTTGTGAAGGTTTTCTGCGATGGAAATGGTGATTTCAAAAGGAGTCCTGAACCTCTTCCAGAAAACCTTTCCGTACTCGGAAAAACAGTGAAAAAAACGAAGGCGGACATAGGTTTTGCCACAGATGCTGATGGTGATAGGTTGTCAATTGTTTCAGAGAAAGGTATTCCTCTTGGAGAGGAATATTCATTACCCCTTGCTGTAAGATTTTTTCTCTCAAAAAGTAAAGGTAATGTTGTCGCAAATCTATCAACGAGCCGAATGATTGATTATGTTACAAAAGAAAAAGGTGTAAGATTATTCAGAACGAATGTTGGAGAAGCACATGTTGTGAAAAAAATGAAGGATGTTAAGGCATTAATTGGTGGTGAGGGCAATGGTGGGATTATCCTGCCTGAGCTTATATTTACACGTGATGCTCTCTCTGGCATAGCGGTTATCCTTGAATATCTCCGAGAATCAAAAAAGACTGTAACTCAATTAAAAGAAGAATTACCTAATTTGACCATCGTAAAAAAAAGAAAACCACTAAAGTCAAGCAAGCAGGAACCCAATTACAAAAAGATTATCTCAGGATTACCAAAAGGGAGAATTAATCGAACCGATGGTGTAAGGATTGACTGGAAGGACGGATGGGTGCACATTAGAAAATCAGGCACAGAACCTATTGTCAGAGTTATTGCAGAAGCACGCACGAAAAAAAAGGCAGAAGGATTGTGTAATAAAGTGATAAGAACGTTGGGGTGAAAGTAGATAAGGGATGTACGATGTTTGATGGATGATGTAAGAGGTTTTTTGGCATCATTGCAAAAATAGGAGAGAATCATGTGTGGAATAGTAGCATATATTGGTAAAAAGCAGGCTGTTCCAATCCTTTTAGAGGGATTGAAAAGGCTTGAATATAGAGGATACGATTCTGCGGGTATTGCTGTGCATTCGAATAAAAAACTTGTCCTTCAGAAAATAGCTGGCAGGGTATCCAAACTCGAAGAACTGATGAGTAAGGAAAAGATTGATTCAACAGTTGGTATTGCTCATACGAGGTGGGCAACCCATGGTGAGCCAACAGATGAAAATGCCCACCCCCATACTGACTGTAATGGAAAGATAGCTGTTGTCCATAATGGAATTATAGAAAACTGCAATGCTTTAAGGAAATATTTGACGCAGAAAGGTCACAAATTAAGAACAGATACAGATACCGAAGTTATTGCCCATCTGATTGAAGAGCATTATGAGGGTGACCTCTTAAGGGCAGTGCGGATTGCACTTTCAGAGGTACAAGGAACATACGGTGTAGCAGTTATTTCCCTTGATCATCCGAGAGAGATCGTTTGTGCCCGGAATGGAAGCCCTCTCGTATTGGGAGATGGGGGAAACGAGTACTTTGTTGCTTCTGACGCAGCTCCAATAGTTCCCCATACAAGGCAAGTTGTCTATCTTGAGGACGGGGAACTTGCATCTATCAAGGACGATGGTTTTACTATCACAACGCTTGAGGAACAAGAGATAAAACCAAAAATAGAAGAAATTTCATGGACATTGGACAAGATTGAAAAGGGAGGATTCCCTCATTTTATGTTAAAGGAGATATTTGAACAGCCAGATACCTTGAGAAATGCAATACGGGGAAGATTGAACCAAACCGACGGCACAACGCGGCTGGATGGGCTTGATAGACACCATGAGGAGTTAGAACGCGTAAATAGGATTATCCTTACTGCCTGTGGGACTGCCTGGCATGCAGGTCTTATTGGCGAGTATATGCTGGAAGCAATGACAAGGGTTCCTGTTGAGGTGGAATACGCTTCTGAGTTTCGATACAGAAGTCCTGTCGTAGACAATAATACAATACTTTTTGCAATAAGCCAGTCTGGTGAGACCTCAGATACCCTTGCAGCATTGCGAGAGGCAAAAAGAAGGGGAGCAACCGCTCTTGGCATTTGCAATGTTGTGGGCAGCACAATTGCAAGGGAGACGGATGGTGGAGTTTATATCCATGCAGGTCCAGAAATAGGAGTTGCTTCAACAAAAGCATTTACATCTCAGATAATGGTTTTGTCGCTCATTTCTCTTCTAATGGGAAGAATGAGGACAATATCTATTGAGAAGGGAAGGGAGATTATTGAAGCAATACAAAAGATTCCCGACCAGGCGGCTGAAATTCTCAAGCTTGATAATAAGATAAAAGAGATCGCATCAGATTTCTATAAGAAGAGAAACTTCCTGTTCCTTGGTAGAGGTTATAATTTTCCAGTAGCCCTGGAAGGAGCCTTGAAACTAAAAGAGATTTCCTATATACATGCTGAGGGTTATCCAGCAGCGGAAATGAAACATGGTCCGATTGCACTGATTGACGACAATATGCCAGTTGTTTTTATTGCAATCAGGGATTCAGTATTTGAAAAGGTGCTTTCTAATATTGAAGAGGTAAAATCAAGAAAAGGAGTTGTAATTGCTATCACAACTGAAGGTGATAAGGAGATAAAATCGAAGGTTAAATACTGTATACCAATACCAAAAACCATTGACCTTTTAACACCTCTTTTAACTGTTATTCCACTGCAACTCCTTGCATATCATATTGCAGTAATGAGAGGATGCGATGTTGATAAACCAAGAAACCTGGCAAAAAGTGTAACAGTCGAATAACTAAAAGGTAGCCACAGGCTTTAGCCTGCGCAACCCTTTACCCACCTTAACAATGTGGCTACCAAGAAAGGAGAAATTATGAAAAAAACAATGTCATTCACTCTTTTTTTACTTGTTGTGGCGTACCCTATATATGGTATGTCAGTCAAAACTATTGTGGATGAGATGAATGCAAGATATACTAAAATTGTAGAAAGGGCTGGTGGTATTAAGATTACACAGGTGATAAAAAGCATTTCTAATGGTGCTGAGGTGTCAACTGTTCAAAATATCTTAAAGAAGGGTAAGAGATACAGAATAGAAACAATCTCACAGCTACAACTTGATGAGGAGAAGACTAAAAATGTTATACTTTTTGATGGTACGAATATCTGGTTTATTTCACCCTATGTAGGCATCACTATGATGCCAAAAGACGAAGCAATGATACATGGTATTTTCGATGATTTTTCGAAATTAATACCTCTAAGCAGTAGAATTTCAGGAGAAGAAAAGATAAATAATGAAGATTGTTATATTATTAAAACTCCTGACGATTCGGATGTTCCGTTTAAGAAGATATGGGTATCACAAACCCGTTTTATTCCTTTGAAGGCAACGGGCATGTTATCAAAGAAAATAATTACGCTTATATTTACTGATTACAAAAAAATTGAGGGGATATGGGGTATTCCCAATAAAACAGAGACAATGATTGATAATGAACTTGTTGCCACTTCAACTGTAGAAACTGTAGAGACAGATATAGACATTGCTAATGAAACATTCGATATTCAATCGCAATAAATTTCAACTTTTGTTAGAGGTCTCATGTCTAATGTCTTATATCTAAGCCTATGAGATTTCTTAAACCTATAATTATTGAACTGAGACCTGTCCAGTGGATAAAAAACTTATTCCTCTTTGCAGGTCTTATTTTCTCCTTCAGTTTTACAAGGCTCGGACCAGTTCTTCAATCCCTCCTTGGATTTGTAATATTCTGTCTTGCAAGCAGTTCTATTTATATTCTTAATGATATAATCGATAGAGATATTGACAGGGCTCATCCTCAGAAACGGAAGAGACCGATCGCTTCAGGTGAGTTAAATATTAGACTTGCACTGTTTGCTTCCATTCTCCTTGCCGTTACTTCCATGATTTTATCCGTTTTCCTTAACCGTTCCTTCTTTATCGTTTGTTTCTCATATATACTTCTAATGACAGTGTATTCCCTTGCCTTAAAGAATATTATTATTCTTGATGTTATTAGTATTGCTTTTGGATTTATCCTTAGGGCAGTTGCAGGTGCAGTCGCTATAAACGTTGAGATTTCACCATGGCTTCTTCTCACTACTTTTCTTCTTGCACTTTTTCTCGGATTGTGCAAAAGACGATATGAAATAATTCTACTCAGGGAAAACGCTCACACTCACAGGAATACACTTTTTCATTACTCCTCCTATCTTCTTGACCAGATGATTGCTGTTGTTACAGCATCAACTGTTGTTACATATGCACTCTACACAATGGCAAAGGAAACCTATCTAAAATTTGGTACGAGACTTTTAGGACTTACCGTCCCTTTCGTTATCTACGGAATATTTCGTTACCTCTACCTTGTTCACAGAAAAGAAGAGGGGGGAAGTCCAGAGAAAACACTCCTCACAGATAGACCACTGCTTGTTGATATTATTCTCTGGGGAATAACGGCTATCCTTATTATATTTCTCTCGCAGAGATAATGGAATAAAAGAGAATTAAAAGGAGAGAATGACGAAATCCAAATGATGAACGAGGTAGACGCAGAAAATGCAGGTAAGAAGCTATGGGATGTAAGATGTACGATGTACGAATAACAAATTGTTTCATTGGTTTAAAGAATTTTACTGCAGCACTGCAAAACTGCAGAACGGATGAAAAATGGGATTGCTTCGCATGAGTCAAGCAAGAAGTAGAACTCGCAATGACACCCTCTCCTGTCATTGCGAGGAGCGAAGCGACGTGGCAATCTCATATTGACGGAAGCAAAAAGATGAACCCACAATGACACAGCACAGAAGACGAAAGAGACGCAGTAGATGCAGAAAATATATGTAAGAAGCTATGGGATGTAAGATGTACGATGTACGAATAACAAATTGTTTCATTGGTTTAAAGAATTTTACTGCAGCACTGCAAAACTGCAGAACGGATGAAA
>SOIS01000171.1 GCA_004375965.1 Candidatus Cloacimonadota bacterium
ACATCACGCTTCTTGATGGTTCCAGATTCCGTGTTCCGGGAACAGGTTGGTATAGGCTCAGTGGTAAAAACCTTGAGAATATCCCTGTTGAACCGGATATCTATGTAGAAAACCTTCCCGAAGATGACGGCTCCAGCACTGACCCTCAACTATCAAAAGCAATAGAAGTATTATTGGAAGAAATCGAGAAGTCAGGTAACGATTAACAAATTGTCTTATCAGTCTTGTTGGTCAACTGAATAAATAAAGTGAGTAGACGCAGCTACTAAGTATACTCCATTTTATCAATTCCTCTTCTACTTAACAGCATAATTCTTCAAAGACCTTAATATTGCAATCTTCGTTCATCTGCGATTAAAAATTTCATCATTTCTTTTGTTCACTGTGGATTGAATCTTTTTTCTTGACTTTGAGATTATTATTACTTATAATGCTCCGTTATGAAAATCCATGCTATACTGATTACTCTTCTTCTCTTTACATCTATTGCATCAGGCAAAACGAATGAGAGTCTAACAGATGAAGAGTTGATAAACATATGTTTAAGGAATGCGGGAAAAAGAATGGCGAATGATCTACTCAGGATAGGAAAGAGAGAAATACGCATAGTAGAGTATTCTTTGGAAAAAGAAGTGAACAGTAGCTTCATCCTTATAGAGAGTCTTACAAATGAAATGAAAAATCATGGAGGTAGCCTATTCTTGAAAAATGAGGATGGTGAGACAGATAAACCAACCCTTTTTTACAGGATCTTTAGAAAAAATGTTAGTATAGAGGAAACAGACCGCTTCTTCGGAGACCCTGTTGTGGTGAGGGATGCAAGAGTCAATATATCTTACAGGCTCGTTGCCCCAGAGACTGGGGAGATTTTGATTGCAAAGGAGATCGAAGAATCCTTGGAAAATAGGATTTCCAAAAAGGAATATACAAACCTCAGAAAAGGGATGAGAAAAAAGGGGTTCTCCTTTGCAAGTCTTTTAGAGCCAGCTATCGTTACTGCGATTGTAGGTGGTTTAATGTATCTTTTCTATTCACGAAAAAGCAGTCAATAATTGGAGGTATTATGGATCCTGAGTTAACGGAGAAAATCAAGAGAGGAAAGGCACTTTTTGACCAGGGAAGAATTCATGAAGGTCTTGACCTCCTTATAGATGCAAGTGAGCAAGCACCGGACTATCCCGATGTTCACAACCAGCTGGGTTTGATGTACAGTATGCTTGGTTCATACCAGATGGCTGTCAATTCGTTCAAGAAGGCTCTTGACTTAAATCGAAACTATATAGAAGCTCACCTGAATCTTTCTATAACCTATAATGAGATGGGAAAGTATACGGATGCAGTAGGAGAGTACGAAAATGCGATGAAATTGGAGCAAGTGGAAGGAATGCTGACAAAAGGTATGAAAGCAAAACTCGCAAACGCTCATAAGGAACTTGGGTTGACCTATCTCGAGATAGAGGAGTTCAAAAATGCAAAGCGTGAGTTCTTGAGGGCGTTAAAGATTGCACCACAGTATCTTGATATAAGAACACTCTTAGGAAATACCTTTATAAAGATGGGTGAGTACGATGAGGCAATAAAGGAACTTGAAAATGTTGTGGGCGCAAATCCACAGTATATCGATGCAAGAATAAAGCTGGCAGTTGCCCATTATAAAAAGGGGGAAAAAGATACGGCAAATAATATCCTTCAGGAGACACTTACGTTTGCCCCGGATAATGAGAAAGTAAAAGCATTTTTGAAACTGAGCGAAAAAGATCAAACAAATGAATTATAAGGATACATTAAATCTTCCTACTACTACATTTCCCATGAAAGCAAACCTTTCTCAGAAGGAAAAGGAAATATTAAAATTCTGGAATGAGAATCGTATCTACGAGAAGATATTGAAGAAACGAGACAGAAAAAAGTCTTATATACTTCATGATGGCCCTCCATATGCAAACGGGCATATTCATATGGGTACAGGTTTCAATAAGATATTAAAGGACTTTGTCGTTAAATGCTTTTCGATGCAGGGTTATTATTCTCCGTTCGTTCCGGGATGGGACTGTCATGGAATGCCCATTGAACATAATGTAATGATTGAAATTAAAAAAACTAAAGAGAACCTATCGAAAATGGAGATAAGAAAAAGATGCCGCGATTATGCAAAGAAATATTATAATATTCAGAAAGAGGAGTTCCCAAAACTCGGTGTATTTGGGGATTGGAACAAACCTTACCTTACAATGGATCCTTCTTTTGAATCAAAGATAATCGAAGGTTTCGGGGAAATTGTGAAAAATGGCTATATCTATAAAGGAAAAAGACCAATCCATTGGTGTCCTGTATGTAAAACTGCCCTTGCCGAAGCAGAGGTAGAATATGCAGAGCATACTTCACCATCTATTTATATCAAATTCCCCATCATAGATTTCGGTGAAGATTTTGATACATCATTTATCATATGGACTACGACACCATGGACACTTCCAGCGAATGTTGCAGTTGCAGTTCATCCTCGTGAAACATATCTGCTATTTAAATGGAGAGGAAATGGTTACATAGTTGCAGAGCCTCTTTTTGACAAGGTTAAGGATGTTCTCAGAATAGACTCTTTTAAAATCGTGAAAAGGATGAAAGGAAAAGAATTAGAAGGTCTTACAACCAAACATCCTATTTTTGAAGATAAATCACCGGTGACAATCCTTGCTGATTTTGTAGATATGGATACAGGAACAGGCTGTGTCCACGTTGCCCCGGGTCACGGATATGAAGATTATCAGATCGGACTTGTATATAAACTCCCTGTCGTTTCACCTGTTGATGATGAAGGGAAATTTACCGAGGAAGTGGATTTTGCAAAGGGGAAGCTTGTTTTTGACGCCAATAGCGATGTGCTGAAACTCCTCAAGGAAAAAGAAATCCTTTTTCATAGTACCACTCTTGAACATTCCTATCCGCATTGCTGGAGATGTTCCCATCCATTAATATTTCGGGCAACAGAGCAATGGTTTCTTAATGTAGAACACAATAATCTAAGGAATCGGTTACTTGAGGCTGTCAACGCTTCCAAATGGTACCCAGAATGGAGCAGGGATAGGATATATAATATGGTAGTAACAAGGCCTGATTGGGCACTCTCAAGACAGAGGGCATGGGGAGTACCTATTCCAGCAATCTACTGCAAGGACTGTGGAAAGCCAATTCTCGATTTAGAAATTATCACAAATGTAGCTAACATTGTAAAAGAGAAAACTGCGGACAGCTGGTTTACGGAACCCTTAGAAAGCTTTTTACCTCCCGATTTTCAATGTCCGTTCTGTAAAGGAACTGAATTCGATAGGGAAACCGATATATTTGATGTATGGTTTGATGCCTCTATGAGCCATAAGGCTGTACTTGAAGAAAGAGAAGGATTAAGTAAGCCTGCTGACCTCTATCTTGAGGCTGTGGACCAGCACAGGGGTTGGTTTCAACTTTCACTCATTGTCAGCAAGACCATTGATGATACTGTACCTTTCAAATCTGTGCTGACTCACGGCCTTATTCTAGATGCAAATATGAAAAAAATGTCAAAAAAACTTGGAAACATTATAGCACCTGAAAAGATCTGTGAAAAATATGGTGCAGACACTCTGAGACTCTGGTTTGCGTCCATTGACTACGCCTCAGATGTTTCATTTGGTTTGGAACTAATTGATAACGCTGTTGATAAGTATAGAAAAATCAGGAATACCTTCAGGTTCCTGCAAGGTAATCTCTATGATTTTGCCCCAGAGAAAGACACAGTAGCATACAAAAACCTCTATCCAATGGACAGGGTTATTCTTTCAAAACTCTCAAAGCTCACAAGGGAAATTATTGAGGATTACAAAAACTTTGATTTCAATAAGGTCACACACACATATCACAATTTTTGCACTAATGAACTCTCCCATTATTATTTTGATATATTGAAAGATCGTCTCTATACGTATGCAAAGGATTCCCCTGAACGTAGGTCGACCCAGACTGTATTCTTCACGCTATTAAAAAGTCTTCTTCTACTGATAACCCCTGTACTCCCATTTACTGCAGAAGAAGTGTGGCAGAATGTCCCTCATTTTAAGAAGGAGGAAGAGAGTATTCATATTAGCTTATTCCCTGAAGTTAAAGAGGAGTGGATTGATAAAGAATTAGAGGAAAAATTTGAAAGACTAAAGAATTTTAGAGATGTGGTTTACAGAGCACTTGAAAAAAAGAGAAAGGATAAATTAATTGGAAATGGACTTGAAGCAAAGGTCATCATCTATTGTAAAGACAATGAGACAAAGGAATTCTTAGAAAATCTTGATGTAAACCTAAAAGAATATTTTATTTTGTCCGGGATGGAAATCAAGAATTACACTGCTGGAATAGAATTTGAAGACGAAGACGATACTATTGCTGTCAGGGTTATGAAAGCCGATGGTGAAAAATGTATGAGATGCTGGGTCTTCTCAGAAACAGTAGGGCAGTTTTCAGACCATCCATCAATCTGTAATAAATGTTATGGTATTCTCAAGGAGGATTAAATGAATAAAAAAGATTTAAAATACTTTCAGAATCTCCTTTTGAAAGAGAAAGCAAAATTAACAAAGGGTCTTAACAATTTAGAGCATAAGATAGATACACCTTCTGGGAGTTTTGCGTATCCCTACCATATGGCTGACCTGGGAACAGAAACAGCTGAGAAAGAAGAGGAATCCATTATCGTTACGAGTATTGGAGATCGATTACTACTCATTGACGAAGCCATTGAGAAGATTCGTAGCAAAACATATGGAACGTGTGAAAAATGTGGAAAGCGGATTGAACGAGAAAGACTTAAGGTAAAACCATACGCGAAGTTATGTGTTAGTTGTAAGGAAATGGAAGAAAAATTAGCAACAGGAAGATGAGAAGAAAATGGAAGATTTTTGCTTTTATCTCACTTACAGTTATATTTTGTGACCAGCTATCCAAATATATTGTTTCCAAAACAATGTATATAGGTCAATCTATAAGAGTTATTGGTTCATTCTTCCGCATCACGTATCTTAGAAACCCGAATGTTGCATTTGGAATCCCTGTGGGGTCTCCTCTCCTGATGATGGTATTAACTTCAATTGCCACCATCCTTTTAATAGTCTATTTTTTTAGAATAAAAGAAGAAGGAATTCTTTTCAATATAGGTCTTGTGCTCATAATAGGTGGTGCAATTGGAAACCTCATCGACCGATTTAGAATGAGACAGGTAATTGATTTTATTGAGATCGGAATAAAAAGATTCAAATGGCCTGTCTTCAATATTGCAGATTCTTTTGTAACCATAGGAATTATTGTAATTCTATATGTATGGATTTTTGGTAAGAAGAGAGAGGAAAATATTGATAATGGTAAGACGAATCCTGAAAACATATTATAATAAGTTAGAAAGGAGGTGAATTTCTATTTTCCAACCAAAGGCAAGGAGGAAAGAATGGTCAAGAAATTAATTTTAAGTTTAATCATTTTGACTTTATTTAGCAGTGTTGTCTGGGCAGGTAACCCACTGGATGTTTCTGCAAAAGCCTATTCCAATTCCCTTGAATTTACCTACAGAAATTATCCGAAGAAGATTGATAAGGAACTTAAGGAAAAAATGGAGGGCGCATCTTCAGATGAACTCCTTCCTGTGATAATTGAATGTGATAAACTTATAGATACGGATTTTCTATACAATCAGGTAAAAGGAATGGGTAAGGCAGATAGAAGAGCTTTTACAATTAATACCCTGCAGGACTTCACATCCTCTTATCAGGAAAACATAATGGAGTACCTTGAGAATATGGAGGATGTAGGAAAGGTTGAGCGCCTCAGTCAGTTGTGGTTGACAAATTCAATCGGAATGAAAGCCTCAAAAGAGGTTATTGAAGAGGTTTCAAAACATCCAAGAGTTGCGCTCATCTGGCTGGACGATAAACACTTAAAGCCCCATATTGTCAGGGGTGAAAGTACTGAAGTCAACAACACTCCTGAGTCGAGAGCTCTTGTTTGGAACGTCTCCAAGATAAATGCACATCTGGTGTGGCCCCTCGGCTACAAAGGTCAAAATATTATAGTTGGACACCTTGATACAGGTGTAAACTATAACCATGTAGACCTTGCTGACCATCTATGGGATGGAGGTCCTTCATATCCCAATCATGGATGGGATTTTGTAAACAATGATAACGACCCAATGGATGATCATGGTCATGGAACCCATACCGCAGGCACTATCGCTGGTGACGGAACTGCAGGAACGCAGACAGGTGTTGCCCCTGACGCACAGATTATGATTCTAAAGATAATTGGGGGTTCAGGTGCTTTCCAGAATGCAGTCAATTTTGCACTCACCCAGGGTGCTGATGTCTTGACTATGTCAGCAGGAATTGATAGTGCCAATGCAGGTTCAGACTGGAATTATATTAGCACACAGGACCGAAATGTGCTAAACAACTGTCTGAATGCAGGTGTTGTCTTCGCAACATCGGCTGGGAATGGTAATAATATGGGAGGCCACTATGCGATCCCTTACGACATAGGAATACCTGCGAATGTTCCTGCCCCCTGGTACGGTAGTTCAGGACACAGTTCCTGTATGGCTGTTGGTGCAACCAATTCGAATAATTCAATCGCTTCATTCTCGAGCCGCGGAGCAACACAGTGGTTCTTCAGCCCCTGGTATGAATATTCATACCCACCAGGGCTTATAAAACCCGATGTTGTAGCTCCGGGAGGTAGTCCTGGTATAACTTCACTTCGTCATAACAACAATACGGGATATGTTGGAGGATGGGCATGGCAGGGAACATCAATGTCATGTCCACATGTTACCGGAACAATTGCTCTTATGCTTTCAAAAGACCCGAGCCTTACACCAGAGCAACTGGATAGCATTATCGAGGAAACCTGTCTTGACCTTGGGACTACTGGAAAGGACAATTATTATGGTGCTGGTTTAATAAATGCTCTTGATGCTGTAAATGCTGTAGCTTGTATAGAGGAAGAACCAGACATAAAGACAGTTCCTGTTGCTTACTCTATTAGATGTTATCCAAATCCATCAAGAAACGCAACCACTGTCAGATTTACACTTCCTCGCAAGGGAGAGATTTCCATAGATGTCTACGATGTCTCAGGAAAACGGGTTTCTACAGTAACCAGAGGAAAATTTCAAAGTGGTATTCACAACATCGTATGGCAAAGGAAAAATGAAAAAGGCGCAAGGGTTCCCCAGGGTATATATTTCATTCGATTAAAATCGGAAGGAATGGAAGCACAGGGGAAACTTATACTC
>SOIS01000022.1 GCA_004375965.1 Candidatus Cloacimonadota bacterium
ATAGATACTCTTCGTGCCGACCATCTGGAATGTTACGGATACGAGAATATAAAAACTCCCAATATCAATCGATTGGCAAGAGAGGGAATTCTCTTTGAATACAATATTGCTCAAGCTCCTCTGACTCTTCCTTCCCATGCTTCGATTTTAACCGGAACTTATCCTCTTTTTCATGGGGTGAGGGACAACGGGGGGTTTTATCTTGAACAGAATCACATCACCATAGCAGAGACTTTAAAAGGTCTGGGATTTACAACCGGGGCGTTTGTTGCGGCTTTTGTCCTCGATTCCCGCTGGGGGCTCGACCAAGGATTTGACTATTACTTTGATAATTTTGACCTGAGTAAATATAAAACTATCAGCCTGGATTCTGTACAGAGAAGGGGCGACGAAGTGCTGACTGAAGCCTATAAATGGCTTGAGAAAAACCAACAGCAAAAATTCTTTGCTTGGATTCACCTTTATGATCCCCATACTCCTTATGATCCGCCTGAACCTTATAAGACTCAGTATAGTGATAGACTCTATAGGCTTTATGACGGTGAAATTGCTTACGTTGATCAACTGATGGGAGAATTTCGTGAGTTTATGGAGGAAAAAGATCTGCTGGATAAGACTGTGATCGTTTTCACCTCTGATCATGGCGAGAGCCTCGGAGAACATAAAGAAAGTGCTCATGGGTTTTTCATCTATGATGCAGCTGTAAGAGTGCCGCTTATCATTAGATTTCCAGAGAATAAATTGGGAAGTAAAGTCATAGAAAGTCAGGTCAAGAGTATAGATATCATGCCAACTGTTCTGAATCTTCTTGGAGAGCCGATTCCCGAGAGTATTCAAGGGGAGAGTTTTTTGCCTCTGATATTAGGAAAGGAAGAAAAAGAGAGACCTTCAGCCTACAGCGAGACATATTGGCCCAGATATCATTATGGCTGGAGCGAGTTAAAATCCCTCCGCAAAGGCCGCTTCAAATTCATAGATGCGCCCAGACCAGAGCTTTATGATGTTCTGGAGGATCCCGGGGAAATCGATAATATAGTCAACCGTGAAGCTAAACTCGGTCATGAAATGAAACGAGAGCTGGAGAGTTTGATAGAACGATATTCGGCTGAAGGAATCGAAGATGCGGAACCAAAGAAAATCGACAATGACTCGTTAGTTAAACTCCAAGCTTTAGGATATATAGGGTCTTTCCATGCGTCTTCGAAAGAAGAGGGGGGGGAGCTGGCTGATCCCAAGGATAAGATTGAACTCTACAACGAAATAAAGCTGGCTCAATTTTTAGTGACAGAGGAGAAGATGGAGGAAGCAGAGAGGAAAATTAAGGATGTCTTGAACAAGGATGAATCCGTTCTTGAAGCTCGTTACATCCTCGGGAATATTTATCTTAAACAGAAAAAATATGATGAGGCCATTAAGGAATACAAAAAATCCCTTGCTGTTAATCCAGATTATTACGATGCCATATTTGGCCTGGCCAGGGCTTATAAAAGGGCCGAAAATTATGATGAAGCCATTGTCGGTTTCGAGCGGATGATCACTATTGATTCTAGGGATACAAAATCTTATTGGCATCTGGGAGACATTTATCTTGAGAAAGAAGAATACGATAAAGCTTTAGAATATTTGAAAACCTGCGTTGAAATTGATCCCGAGGCCCCAGTCTTTCACAATAAACTCGGTGCCGTGTATATCAAGAAAGAAATGTATGATCTGGCAGAAGAAGAAGTCAAGATAGCTCTAAGCTTTAAAAGGAGTGTTCCCCTGACTAATGCTCATTTTAATCTAGCCTTGATTCATGAAGCCCGAAGTGAGTACGACCTGGCTATTATGGAATACAGAAAAGAGCAAGAAATCAGCCCTCATAATTTTAAGCCTGATTTTAATTTAGGCCTTTTGTATTCGAAAGCAAAAGAAATAGATAAAGCTATAGAAGAATTCCAGAGCTGCATAGAGAAGAATGAAGAATTTGCTGAAGCTCATTCCTTTTTAGCCAATGCATACATGGACAGCGGAAAAGACTTAAAAAAAGCTGAGGAAATGGCCCTAAAAGGGCTGAGCTTAAAGCCTGATAAAAGAACAACCATTCTCACCCATTTTGTCCTGGCCGATATCTACAACCGATTAAAAAGATACGATAAATACGAACACCATGTCGCCAAAGCGAATGAATTAAAAAAAAACCTCGATAACTAGGATGACTTCATTTTTTTTCTAGCTCTTCGGCCCTGTCCATGTAAACTTTAGCCTTTTCTCTTTC
>SOIS01000242.1 GCA_004375965.1 Candidatus Cloacimonadota bacterium
CCAATTATAGCGTTGGATTCTACTACCTTTAACAGAGCATCGATGGAAAGCGAACCATCAGAAACTACCCTGATATCAAACTTTTCCGAAGCGAGTTCCTTATCATTCTTTAGCAGATTCTTTATGTTGTTGACAGTGGTCATGATATCTGCGTTTGCCTTCTTGACGATTCCCAGGACAACAGCCTTCTCCTTGTTTACGCGCACCTGAACGTTCTCTTCTTCAAATCCATCCTCCACGTGGGCAATATCCTTAATACGCACACGTGTGCCGGTGAACGTTGAGCGGATGATTACATCACCCACATCCATTGGATCGTCGAACTGACCAATGGTCACGACCGACTGCTCCTCGTAGAGGGATTGTATCGTTCCTCCTGTGGAGCGGATGTTTCGTGTCTGAATACTTTGGACGATCTCGTTTAGCGAAACCTGCAATCTTTTCGCCTTGTTTGGGTTGACATTGATGTGGATTTCGCTGTCACGATAACCTGTCTCTTTGACATCGCTCACACCAGTAACCTTCAGGAGCTTATCCTCGAGTCTATCCACATATGCATAGAGTTCAGCCTCGGAGACTCCGATGGTGTCCTTCGGAAAAACAGCGATCGCATAGACCTCTCTAAGTTTGGGGTTCCTGTCGACAATTCGGATATCCTCGATCTCGCTCGGTAAATCAGGAATATTACCCAGTGTGATACTGCGGAAGACCTCATCTTTGACGCTCTGCTTGTCGTCAACATCAGAATCAATGGTTATGAATATCGAGCCACTATTCTCGATGGACAGAGAGGTATATTCCTCTATACCCGTGATCTTGGCAATTTCACGCTCTATAGGCACAACCGCATTCACCTCAACATCCGAGGGGCTCGCACCGGGATAAAATACCTCGATGAACATCAGGTCAAAATCAACACTTGGCATAACATCCTGCTGTATATGTAAGAAACTGTATATCCCGAATATAAACACAACCACAATTAGAATATTTACCAGCAGTTTATTGCTTATGAAAAATTCCAGCATTTTTTGCATGGTACCCCCATTTGTTTATTATTGCCTCCTCAATGCAACCAAGCCTTATATCTTAAGAGAATATTAAGAATTACATCAATTGCTTCCATAAACGATCTTCTTGCTGTATGAGTGAGAAACCATATATCCCGAATATCACTACGATGGTCACCAGGTTGTTGATCAGCAGTTGTAGTATAAAAATATTCCAATAGCTTCTACATAATTTCTGTTCCTGCTTATTTTTAAATTTCGTCATCGAATTAATTTATACTATTAAAATAACAAAGTCAAGTTATTTTGGGATTTAGCTAATTGCGAGTGTTAAGGGCCATCATCACAGTCATCACATTGACTGTAATTTTAGATTATTTCAAACCGATTGAAAAGCAGTATACGCTGTTATAATAATCAAAAAACTTTGACGTCTTTATTGTCTACCATCTATCCTACACTTCCAACGGGGATTGTTTGATTTGCTTTAAAATCTGTTTAATTTGCTTTTGTACCTCTTTTGATTTGACATCATGATAGAAGTTGTTTCCTAAAACTTACCTTTTCCAGATACAAAATGTCTGTAAATTAGTGTAGGCAAATCCCACTGATTTTCCTACCTGTAAAATCCTTGTATCTTTTGGTTCTTAACTCTTCTTCTGATAAATTCAAGCTGAGTTATCAGATGTTTTTGATAAAGTAAATTGAAACTAAATACCAAATCTATTCTCCAAGATGTCGAATGATACCGTATTTCCTTGGCACAACAAGATCTGCCTTTCTGGCTTTTTGGTCTCTTTTTATTCTGTAATCAACGTCCATAATTTCGATAAACTCTGCTGTATAGTCCTTTAATATTCCTGGATATTTAAATATTTTATCACCTTTGATCAACTCAAGTACAACCTTATTACCAATATATCTTTCTAATAAAGGCTCGAAAGAAGTTCCTATAGAACCCATCAATTCTTCTTTTACCTGGGAGACATATTTTTTTTGAGAAGTTAGTACCGAACCAGCAGGTGTGGCTCTTTTGGCCTGACTGATAAACAGATTCACTATCTCCATCGCTAAATCTCTTACCGTTTTAAAAACATTTTGTATTCTTCTTCTAAGCCTTCTTAGGAATTTGGGATGATAGGTTCTTTTTAATTCTTTCTCCCTTTCTTTCTTACAACGTTCACTTAATTCATCATGGTAGCGTATTAAGGTTTGAATATTAGAATACTCATATTTATATAGAATGCAGCTCATCTCATCATGTCCATTTTTATCTTTCTGCTTGGCTGGATAAGTAAATTCAAGACCGGTATGTTCCACACGCAGTTTACCACGGATAATCTTTCCAGTGGTCTCTTCCAGGGTTACCAAATCATGTGAAAAATCCTTCATACATTTATCCCTGCTGCTTTTTCTAATAAAAGCAACGACTACTGTAGATAGGATAATAAAAATTAGAGTTATCGTAAATGTATTAAGCATCATGATGGACTTCTCTTAAAATTATCTCCAATATTTCACCACGATAAGTAAAGCGGATATGTTGTGATAATAGCTAAAACACTTTAACAACTTCATGTTATGGTTAATATTTATATATTAGATGTTAATCTTTGTCAAGTATAAAAAGAGCGAAAAAACGAAAATGGAAAATTCAACAGTAGAAACTAAAAACAAACGGAAGGTTGACTATCGGTGTAGTTTTCCAATTTCTTAGTTTCTACCACCTTCATAATCCTCATAGTAACAGATTTTTTAATCTTGTCAAGGTTTTTTAAAAATGTCGGAAGTACCAAAAAAATTGAATGAGATACTTGACAAACGTATGTAAAAATGTTATAGTACCAAAAATTCTGTGATAAACAGGATGTTTGTAATACTCTCAGTAGTTAGCGTTGATCAGATATATTAGCAGAATCAAAGAAAAATAAATTCTTAAGGAAAGAAATGGTTTGTTTCTTAATGGTTGTTTTAACAATTTCTTACAATACTCCATCTCCTGTCTTTCTTGACGGAGATTTGGGCTTTTACACATCTTCCTCTTCATTTAAGAAGACCGGTCAGATACAATTAACTCTTCGAGAATCATATGGACCGAAGGGAGAGAAGGTAGAAGAAGAGAAAAAGAGTCAAAATCAGACAAACCTTAATATAGATTATACACTCTTTCATCTTGTTGAATTGGGAGCAGGAATAAATTATTTTTCAATGGGGGGAGATAACTACAGAGGATTTTTATTAAAAACTAAAATACCCTTTTTATCAATAAGCAGAATGAAATCGAGTATATCACCCTGTTTTACCTTTGCTCAGGGAGAGAAATCCTATTTTACTACTAACTTTGACATTGAAATTATCCCTTTCACTCACAAGAATCTTCCCTCTTTTCTTCTCGGGCAATCAGTAAACATTGGGAAAAAAAGCGGCGAAACTATTTTACAATACAGTTCCCTTCTCACATTACACACCGGAAGCTTTCAACCATTTGTGGAATTCTACACCGATTTCAATAAGCATATTTCCCGTTCTTATATGCAAAATACACGTTTCTGTACAGGTCTTGGCTTTACTATAGGTAATCTCGGTTTAAAAACAGGCGTTGAGATTCCGCTTGAGGACTACAGTAAAAGAGATTTCGACTTTAGGTTGACAGGAGAGATAAACTATCTCCTCAATACAAAAAGAAAACCAAGATGGAAATTAAATATCACAGTAGTGGATAAGGAAAATGGAAAGGTTATCCCTGCTACAATTATGATAAAAGGAAGGGAGGTAGAGAAAATCCTTGAGTGCAAAAACGGGAAATGTACTATCGAAGATCTCACGCCAGGTATCTACACCATCGAAATAGAAAGTCCTGAATATAAACGAATAAAATTACCTGTTTTTATAAAGGATAAATCTTTAGATAAGACGTACAAACTTACAAAAAAAGATAAAAAGAAAGGAGGTGACTCTTCACAATGAAGAGAAAAAAGAAAAAGGAGGTACTGATGGTAAAAAAATTCTCAAATCCTGTTCTTTTATTCTTTATACTTCTTCTTGCTTCATCCACTCTTTTTTCATACCCAACATTTTACGGAACAGAAGGCATATATCGAATATATTCTGCTAAGGCAACAGATATGGGTTATCTTACATTTGGACTGCATGGAGATTATGCGTATGCTAAAGAAGCCAACTCTGACAATTCAAGACATTATGGCAACCTAAACACTTTCCTTGGTTACGCACCTATCAACTATTTTGAACTTGCACTTAATGTAAATATGCAGCTGAGGTTTTATAATCAACAAGATGGAAATAATGAATCCGAATTTGCTTTTAAGGGTTTAAGACCCATAGCTAAAGTTGGTATTCCTGTATTCAGGGATACAGTAAACCAGGTGGGTTTCACGCTCGGAGCTGCTGGGTTTATGAATATTCCATGGCAACCAGCAGAGGATTCTGACTCTAAGATGGTAGAGTATGGTTTCATTGGTACAGTCCCAAGAAAACCAAATTTTGGTGGTCTTTTTCTTGTTGACTTTGACTTCAATGTCATGAGCATACATCTCAATGTTGGGTACGAAGCTCCTTCCTCATTCAAAGATCCTGACAATATCCCATCTTACATTGCAAATAGCTTTCAGCCTTTAGAACCTGAGAAAAGGTTCCTCTGGGGTATTGGTTTTGAAATACTCACAGGACCGTATGTCAAGTTCCTCTTCGAAGCCAATGGAAAACATTGTACGGAAGCAGTGGATACAATGTGGATCACCCCAGGTATCAGGTTTTTAACACCTGCTGGAGTTACCATTGATTTGGGAGTAGATTTTTCAACGCTTTCAGATATGGATTTCATCCCTGATTATGACACTAACACTCACGACGCTCTTAACGAGGACTCCAATTGGCGTGTATTCTTTGGTATAACCTCAAGTTCTGCTATCTTTGCAAAACCAGCACCACCACCAAAGGCGACAATTGCAGGCAAGATAACAGATGAAGAAACCGGAGAACCCATCATAGCCACTATCGCCTTCCCAGGCAGTGACCTCAAAAGTATTACATCTGATCCTGAAACAGGACTTTATAAGATTGTAGTGAACCCGGGTGTTTACAGATTTCATATTTCAGCTGAAGGCTATAAATGGGCTGAAAAGCTGATTCGCGTTGTAAAAGGACAGACTGAGGTGGAAGACTTCGCTCTAAAAAAGAAACCCGAACCAGAGGAAAAGCAGGGTATACTCACCGGAAAGGTTATTTCCGTAAAGGAGAAAAAACCAATTCTTGCTAACGTAACAATTGTCGAACTTGAAAAGAAACTTCTAACAGATGCAACTACAGGTGTTTACAAGATAGAAACAAAACCGGGAACATACACTATTAAAGTAGAAGCGGATAAATATGTCTCAGATGCAAAACCGGGTATTGTAGTAAAGGATAAGGAGACTACAATACAGAATTTTGAACTTAACGAAAAGATTGTAAAGGGACAGATAATAACCCTTCGCGGTATATATTTTGATACTGGAAAAGCAACAATAAGACATGAATCATATCCGGTCCTTGATGATGCGTTGAGAGTCCTCCAGGCTAATCCTAATGTTATTGTAGAGATAGCTGGTCATACAGATAGTGTAGGGAGTGATACATATAATATGCGACTTTCGGATGCAAGGGCAAATTCTGTGAGAACATACCTTATATCACGAGGTATTCCACCAAATAGACTGATTGCAAGAGGTTATGGTGAATCAATGCCAATTGCAGGTAATACAACGAGGAATGGTAGGCAAATGAACAGGAGAATTGAATTCAGGGTATTGAGCGACTAATGAAAAGAGGGGCGTCTTAACAACGCCCCTTCTTATTTTCTATAATCTAATAATTACACCCTCATTTCTACTTAAATTTTTACGTATCAAGTTCAATCATTGCTAGTCCCGTTAAATACCATTATTTGCAAAAATTCTTCCTATTTAACGGGGCGAGTATTCTTTCTTAACGAATGCCTACAAAAAGCCTATTCCAGAATTACTCCCCATTCAGTGACCACAAATCCATTTCGCTTAAACATAGTGATAGAGGGCGCTTTTATTGAAGTAGGGTCTTCAACAGATTCTATCACAAACCATACCCTCAGTATCCCATCAGGTTTTGGATATATTTTAATAGCACAGACCTTATCAATTTCTTCATTTACAGCTGGGTAGATTATGTAGAAAGGGGAATCTGGTAAATTATCCTTCCAGTATGAAACAAAGTCCTTTATCTCCTTATCATTAAATCCATAGGAAGATAAAACAGAATGGAAAAATGAGGATACTTCACTCTGATTTATGCACCACCCTTTCTCTTTTACTCTCATCCTGTCTATTTTAGCTTCATAAAAAAGATACCCTTGAGTATTCTGAATAGTTCCATCCGGAAAAACAAATACACTCCATCCATTTTGATACGGGGGATCAGAGACCAAGAGTCTTCCATCTAAATTAAGCATAACCTTAATACTGCAGGGCTCTTCTGGATAGAGGTATATATTGGGTTTTCGTGGATAGACCGATTCATAATAATGATAACTGCACATGGTTATCCCTTCATATTTACAGGGAGAAACAGGCGGAGTTCCAAGCACAATCCCAATTCCTGTCCTGAATGAGAAAGGTTCAGAGTTACCTCTTTTATTGAATGAAATGAATAAAAAAGGACTATAGCCTTTGAACATATACCCAATGTTAGTAGTAAAGACTGTTTGGACATAATCTGTATTTATATTGCGACGATATATAGAACGATAACCATAGTAACCTTGCACACTAAATATGGAATAAGAACCATATTCCCTTCTCAACTGCAGGTCTAAACCTATTTTAAATTTCTTAATCGTGAAATAAGAATTTACTCCCGCATATATCGAACGAAATCCGCTTATCTCGTTAATAAAAACATTCCCGAGCATTTCATCAACATCTTTCTCATTCTTCAATGGCATATGATACCCTACATAGCTTGTAAAATTGTTCCATCTGGCACCTGTATTGATATCAAAAAAAGGAAGAAATTTGATGCTATACCTGAAACAAGGTAGTCCAAGAGAGAGTGTTGTCCAGAGGTGTTTCTCCTTTAAGGTTACACCTGCCGCAACAATATCACCTAATTCTGGTACCACATAACCACTATCTGTATGATAATCATCTGCATCTTTGTAATAGATTGTATCAACACGGCTATGTTCAAAGATACTCTGTTCCATTAAAAAATATGGGGAAACATGGATAGAAAATAGGCTTAATGTAAGGAAAGTGGCAATCATAAAGATCTCCTGTTATGATAAATTATACCTGAATACATCAATAAGGAGATTCTTTTCCAATCTGAGTTATCTTCTTTTGAAGTCTTTATAATCATAATAACTCTCACAAGAATGTTTTGATATTTATAACTATAAAGAAATAATTCTCTCCTGTCAAGATTTTTTTCTGTAGCCGCACCTTTTAAAAAAGGGATAGCTGATGTTGCTCCTACCTTCATCAGTTAATTCTGCTTGCTTTATTTGACAATTTCAATCTAACAGGGTGTAAAATCAAAGATTTTGACTCTATCAGACATCAAAAAAGGGGTTGACAGAAGTGATACTTTTTATTATGATGCGTTAATTATGACCTATAGAATAGAAACATCTATTGTTCTTCTCTTTCTGATATTCAGCGGTTGTTTCCAAAAGGAAATAAAACCTCCAGTTACATATATGGAAAAACCAACAGAACCACTGCTTATTAACATTGTAAAAACAGAAGATGAAAAAACAAAAGAAAAACTAACGTACATGGCTTTTGAAATCGTTGAGAAACTACCGCTTTCTATAAGGATTGGACAGATGATTATAAGTTATCCTCCAAGATTTGATTCTGTAAAGAAATATCAGATAGGTGGAATCATCCTCAATCAGAATTTTATTAAAGATACCTTATCAACAAATGTGATGATTGAAGAATATAACAAACAGTCCCTTATACCACTCTTTTTTGCTATAGACCAGGAAGGAGGTAAAGTTAATAGATTAAAACACATTGAGGGATATGGAAAAACTCCTTCTGCGAAGGAACTCGGAAATTCATTTAGAGAGAGAGAACTTTTAGAATATGCATATACTACAGGCATTACAATGAGAAAATTGGGAGTGAATCTTAACATGGCTCCATCACTCGACCTCTCAGGAAGTGAAGAGGCACTTATGTATATTCAGGAAAGGTCTCTTGGAAGTGAACCTGCAGTAGTCAAAAAGAAGGCAGATATACTCATAGACGGTTATAGAGCAGGAGGTGTTCTTGTTTTTGCAAAACATTATCCTGGATACAGTGATGTTGGTATAAATAGTGATGTCTCAGTTGCTTATTTTAATTTCCCGGCTATTAAGATGGTTAAAAACTTTAACCTTTTTGTTTCACTTTCGCATAAAATTGATGGTGTAATAATGTCCAGTATAATCTATGAAGATTTTGACAGCGTTCCCGCTCTATTTTCGAAAGAGATTATAGATCTTATACGAGTCTCTAACAAAGACATTCTTGTTATGACGGATGACCTTTATGCCCCATCACTCAGAATCCTTGAGAAGGATAATCTTTCTATGATTACGACGAAGGCATTTATTGCAGGCAATGACATACTCCTTGTTATGTGGGACATTAAAATTCCTATACTAATAGAAGCGATTAAAAAAACACTTAGTGTAGAACCTGAGCTTGAAGCACAAATTAACACCAGCGTAGTCCGAATACTACTTTCAAAGGAAAGGGTCTATCCTGGACTAATGGAGAAACTTCATAATGCGTGGGTGAAGAAGGCAACTTCCCAAAAATGAAAAAAAGAATCATTCGTTCGCCCATCTTCCATATTCCTATCATACTACTCCTAATATGTACTTCATTGTTTGCCAGTTCATATGAAACCTATCTTAAAAATAGAATTCTTGTCGGAAATCTTCATGAACATCTTTCATTAACAAGGAATGATATAACTATTTATGTTTCAGGAGAGATACGATTAATACTTGAACAGAATTCCTTTGGAAACAGACGTTCCCATAATCAGCAATTCTACCCATGTCTATCAAACATCACAATTACATTGCCCTACAAAGATTATATTTTTACTGGTTCCGTCTCCAAGCTCAGAGACTATTCTCATTCCTCAGAAACCAGACTATATGATGATGAGAGAGAGAGTATCGAGAAGGAAATTATATCTGAGCACTCCACAGGTGGAATATATCGTACTTCCCTACTTGTAAAAAGAGAGTTTAGCCATTTTCTTTGCACGGGTGCAGGCTTTTCAGTTATTAAAGAATATTATAATTTTGATAAATTAAGCTATTATTGTGAAGAAGGTTATTGGGATAATGCTTACTCACAACATGTGAAGAAAAATGATATTGGGTTTAATGCCACTCTACAATTGTCCATCTTTAGTACCTCTCCCTTTTTCTCTTTCTTCGTACCTCTTCAGAAAGAGAAAGTATTTCCTCCAACGCAGGAAGCAGGCATCTTTCTCAACGATAGAAAAGCAGGTATGGTTCTTCACTATGAAAACTGGAAAAGCATTCATAAAGAATCAAATAATATACTCCAGTATCTTATATTCCTGAGAAATAGAAAAGGAAAGTATTTAATTGAGTATGGTTTACTCGGACAGACAGAGTTGAGGAGTGAGTTATCACCTATCAATGGCTTCTTTGCCGGTGCTTCCTACCTGAGCGGTTTCATAGATGTCTCTTTATATTCTCAGATGCTTTTTTCAGAATACAACGATGAACGTAACTCCCCGCAGCAGATAGAGACTTCATTCCTCTCTCTAAAACTTTCCATATGTTACCATCCGAGGTTTCATTTTGAAAAAGAGTAGCGATTTCATGACCTTTGTTGCTTTTGATCTTGAGACAACTGGATTAACGGATAAGGATAAAATTATAGAATTTGGCGCAGCACGGGTTGAAAAGAACCAAATAAGAGAAACATTTCAAACACTTATTAATCCCGAGACCCACATTCCGTTGGATGTTTTTATACTCACTGGAATCAAAGAGGATGATATTAAGAAAGCGCCACGTATTGATGATGTCAAAAATGCAATACTGGATTTCATTGGCAGTTTTCCGCTGGTTGCTCATAATGCACCATTTGATATCTCCTTTCTCAACAGAGAGGTCTATGAGATTGGAAACCCTGTCTTCGATACCCTTGAGCTCTCACGGATACTTCTTCCTTTTATCATAAATCACAAACTGATGACTTTACATAGTTTCTTTGAAGAGGAGGAATCAAATTATCACCGTGCACTTGATGATGCAATTGCAACTTCAAAGGTTTTTCTTAAACTGAGAGCACTTATAGAAAAACTTCCACTCGAGAGCCTAAAGAAGATTCTAAGCATAGTTGAAAAAATAAAAGGAGGCACAGCAAGCCTTTTCAAAATAGCATTGAACAATGCGCTCTCAGACAAAGGCAGAAGGGATATGGCAAACTTAAGGGATTTTTTCGAGATTCCTTATAATGTTCTTGAGCTTGATAGTACAAAAAAGACTACGCCATTGCCTCCAACAGAAAAAAGCGTTGAGGAAATCCTTACAAATGACGAAACATTCATTAAAGCAGTCAGTAAATATGAGAAAAGAGTAGAACAGATAGAACTATCGAAAATGGTAATGAGATCTTTCCTATACAATGAGATACTTGTTTCAGAAGCGGGAACGGGAACAGGAAAAACCTTTGCATATCTTATACCCTCAATGCTGTGGAGCAATTTTTCTAATGAAAGGATACTGATTTCCACGTATACAAAAAACCTGGAAGATCAGTTATTTCATAAAGATATTATAAATATTTCAGCGGGACTCTCTGTTAAATTTAAAGCCGCTCTTATAAAAGGTAGGAAGAATTATCTCTGTGTGAAAAGATGGGATGATATGTTCAGTGTAAATTTTACATCACTTAATAAAGATGAAAAAAAATCGCTACCAAACCTTGTTATTTGGCAGGAATTAACAAAAACAGGCGATATATCAGAAAACAGTTCCTTCTGGCTCCATGATAATCTCTCTTTATGGTCAAAACTATCTTGCGATGCAATGGATTGTGAAATGAATAAGTGCCCATATTTTCATGAATGTTATCTGACAAGAATAAGAAGAGAAGCGCAGGAAGCAAATATTGTTGTTATCAACCATTCGCTTCTTTTTTCAGATTTGAACGCTGAACAGAAGATTCTCGGTGAATACAATAGGTTAATTATTGATGAGGCACACAATCTTGAGAAGGCAGCAACCGATTTTCTGGGTACTACAGTAACTTCCTGGCAGATAAAAAACGTGCTTGATAGACTTTATAAAAGAGAGAAGGGACTTTTCGTAAGAATGAGAAATATCATAACCGTTATAGGAAAAAAAATAAAGAATATACCATTGGACGATTTGACAAAATGCATTGTTTCTGTGGATAAGGCCAAGAGTTTATTGATGGAAATCTCTCAAAGAATTGCTGACGAAGTAGAGAAATCAGAATATTCCGGCAAACTCCGTCTTAAGGAAGGTGATTCTCTTGTTGAGGAAATCAAACCACTAAATGAAGCGTTCTATTCGCATTTAAAAGATATATATAGCCTATTAAAAAGGTTTATTAAAATTTTTGAGGATGAGAAAGATCTTTCAACATGGAAAGAGATTGTAGAGGAAGTTACAGAGGTTTATAAAGAATCAGAGGAAATTGTCGAAAATTTCTATAATATTCTTTCCTGCGAGGATAAAAATAGCTGTTTCTGGGTAGAATCCTCTAATGAAAGTGAAAACATAAAATTAGTTTCTGCACCCATAGTAGTCGCAGACATATTAAGGGAAAAACTCTTTGATAATCTTGAGACAGCAGTACTTGTTTCAGCAACAGTCCTTGTCGAGAATAGTTTTGACTACATCAAGGAAAAAGTGGGTTTAGCAGGGACAGGAAGAGTCAAGGAGTTTGCCACAGGTTCCTCCTTTGATTTTGAAAATCAGGTTCTTGCCCTCCTTCCCTCTTTCATATCAGACCCACAGAGGAATGGATTCTTCATGGATGTTGTGGATGTTCTAAGAAAGGTTATACTTTTAACAAGAAGAGGAACATTAATTCTTTTCACATCCTATAAATTTCTTAATAAGAGCTTTGAGCATTTAATTGAGACATTACACCAGAATAATATTTTACTGTTAGCACAGGGTAGATCAGGTTCGAAAAATGTTATAATAAAAGAGTTTAAGGAAATCAAGGATTCTGTCTTGCTTGGAACATATAGTTTCTGGGAAGGGTTTGATGTTCCAGGTGAAGCACTTGAAACCCTTATCATTACAAAACTACCATTCCCTTCTCCAAAAGAACCCATTATAGAAGCAAGGACAGAGTACATCGAATCACAGGGACTTCGCCCTTTTGAGAAATTGTATATTCCCGAAGCAGTTATAAAATTAAGACAAGGTTTTGGAAGACTCATTAGAACAAAAGGAGATAGAGGAATAATAATAATTCTTGATACCCGACTTATCAAAAGGGAATATGGAGAAAGGTTTCTTCATTCTCTCCCAACAAATATTGAAATCTCATATCGTGAGGGGGATTTTCTTGAACGAATCAGGAAATTCTGGGAAGAATAGTTTTAGAAGGAATTACTACTTTGGAATAATGAATGGTATTTTCTACAATATTGCCTACGCCTTCATTGGTGGGTCAACCGTGCTTCCTCTATTCATAAATACATTAACCTCTTCAAGATTTTTTGTAGGGCTTGTAAACACTATTGAAACAGCAAGCTGGCCTCTACCACAAATATTTGTCGCAAGTTTTGTAGAACATAAAAAAAGCACAAAACCCCTCTACATCAATATGGCAATTTTACGTTCGATCGGTATTTTAATCATTTCTCTCTTCATTATCCTATTTTCAGGAATACCAAGGGCTCGCTTTCTCACACTTTTTATTCTTCTCTTTTTCGCATACTCCTTAGCGGGTGGCGTCGCCGGGATATCTTTTATGGAAATTATTGGCAAGGTGTTCCCTTCGAACAGAAGAGGTAGTCTGTGGGCATGGAGAATGGGAATTGGAGGAAGTCTCGGCGTTGTTGCAGGTTTCTTTGTAAGATATATCCTTAAAAGATTTGGCTATCCCTTGAACTTTGGATTGCTTTTTCTTATAGCTACCTTTTTTATGTCTATGGCTTTTCTCTCTTTCTCCTTGATAAAAGAACCGGAGAAAGAAAAGATAATTAAGGCGAGAAAAAGATTCTCTGTTTTTGTCTCTCATGGCATCAATACTTTAAGAGATGACAAAAGGTTTAAAAACCTCTTTTTTCTAAGGATCGGTCTGGGAATAAATGCAATGGCATTTCCATTCTATATAATATTCATCAAACAGCACCACGGTCTCGAACTGAGTACAGTTGGACTCTTTGTCTCCACCCAGACCTTTGGAGCAATCATTTCAAACCTCCTCTGGGGAAATTTAAGTAAATATAAGGGGAACCATTTTGTATTAAGAGGAACTGCTGTCATCAGTATTTTGCCACCTGTTCTCATTTTATCAAGTTATACACTCCCTGTTAGTCTTTTTTTCGACCTTTTTATCTTTTTTCTTCTCGGTGCCACAATCCAGGGCATCTGGTTGGGCTTCCCAAATGCACTCCTTGACATATCACCCGATGAGAAAAGACCGACCTATGTGGGGTTCATGAATACAATGATAGCACCTGTTCTCTTTCTCCCGAGCATTGGCGGGTTACTCATTGATTATATCTCTTTTAAAGTTCTCTTTACTTTATCTCTCCTGGCAAGTATAATGGCGTTCTTCTTTGCAATAAAATTAAACATAAAAAGAGGTGAAGGATGAAAAAGCTGAGTAAGGGTATAAAATTAAGGAAGTTTCTTCATCTATTAACTGCTGTTTTTCCACTATTATACATATATCTTCCAAGGAAAGAGATGCTGATTTTCCTTTTCTCCTTAACTACTCTTTCTTATTTAGCAGATGTTTTAAGACTTGAAATAAAGCCACTTGGTAGACTATTCTACAGAATATTTGAAAAACTATTGTGGGAAAAGGAAAAAAGGATATTTACAGGTGCGTCAACATATTTACTTTCGGCTTTTCTATCTGTATTTCTCTTTCCAAAACCGATAGCCATTACAGCACTTCTTTTTCTATCTGTTGGTGACACAATAGCATACTTTGTTGGTACACGGTTTGGAAAGTTTTCGCTTTTTGGAGAAAAAACACTTGAGGGGAGTCTATCCTGTTTCATTCTCTGTATTGTAATATCATTTTTAATGCCTAACCTTCCTTTGAAGGTAACAATTGCTGGAGCCATAGGAGCTTCATTTGTAGAACTATTTCCTTTTGGAGTGGATGACAATCTATTGCTTCCACTTGTGAGCGGACTGATAATGGTAGTAGTGGGATATATCTTAGTTTAAAGATTGTAGATCGTTTAGTGCTTTAGTTCGTTGAAATGTTAATAGAGTTTGAAACGCTAATAACGATCATAACATACTTAATTTCTTACACCAAAGATTTCCACAGTGATACCTGTCTCTTTTTCTGTCCTGCGGGCAATCTCTTCAAGCTCTTTAATGCCAACCTTTTTTATTCCTACCTCTGGTACAGGGCGGTCAGTAGAGTATATCTGCACACTCAAAGGCGAAATAGCAGCAATGGCTTTTATCCATTCAGGAAGATTTATCTCCTTGGTGTTATCAATACTTCCCTTGACAAAAACAGTTTGAATTAGAAAATCCTTTTCGCTATTCAATGCTTCAACTATATCCTGTAAGGAAATTCCTGCCGCAGGCTTGTTCATTTTCTTAAAAGCCTCTTCCGTCCCCGCATCAAGTTTAAAAATCTTGACATCAATCATTGAAACCGCTCTCTTAACACCCTGATTGTTGAGCATTGATGTATTTGAAAGTAGAGCAATCGGCGTTCCTGGTGTAAGTTCATCCCTTATCTTTCTAACTTCCTTGACAATACTTTCAAACTCAGGATGGAGTGTCGGTTCTCCATTTCCAGAAAAGGTTATATAATCAGGTTTTGCTATGGATGCAAGAGCTTCTCTTATTGCTGAAAAGACATCTTCCTTCTTTGGAAAATCTTTAATATAGTTCTTTACATCCTTCGTAACGCGTTCTGTCCACCCATAGTGGCAGTAAACACAGTTAAAGGAGCACAACTTAGAATTTACAGGAGAGAGGTTAATACCAAGTGACCTTCCCAGTCTTCTTGACTTAACAGGACCATAAATTATCCCCTTATTGAGTGGAAGAACATCCATAACTTCACTTCCTCTGTACTGGAGTAGCAGAGCTTGCTCTGCGCCCTATAGTTAAAAATCATCTTCATTTTTTGTAAAATCACAAATCGGGTATTTCTTAAAGCAATCAATTATCCAATCATTTCCTTTCTTTTTTACCCAGCCACCAAAACTTGAAAATTTATATGTGTTTAAATTCTCTGTAGTATCTACATAACCGTGTTTTATTGGATTATGATGGACATAATTAAAATGCCTCCAGTAATCCTGTTCATTACGGATACAGTAATCCCAGTATTGATACCAAATTTGCCGTCCTGTTTTTTTATCAATTTTATTTATTTCAATAGCAGATTTACCGTGAATAGCAGCAATCACTTTAGGTAATAATTTGCCTGAAGAGGTTTTAAAAATAATATGATAATGATTATCAAATATTACCCATGCATCAACTAAATATTTATAATCACTCATTACGTTAAATATCAATTCTTTCAATAGATCTTTTCTAATTTTTTCGCCAATATAACCTATTTTATGAAAAGTTCCTGCAGTTACGAAATAATATTGATTATCTATGTAGATATGTGGAGGCCGGTGATTTTTCATATGTTATCTTACTTTGATTTCTGGAGTAGCAGAGCTTGCTCTGCGCCCTTGCGCGAAACAAGTTTCGCTACTCCAGATATTCTTTGAGTTTCGCTACTTCCTACTTTTTAACTTCATTTCCTCATTCCCTTTTCCACCGACTGCCTTCGTCTGTATCTTCTATCTCAATATTGAGTTTTTTTAACCCATCCCTTATCTTATCAGATAACTCATAGAGTTTTTTCTCTCTAATGTCTGAGCGGATTGTCAAAAGTAGGTCAATAAGGTCGTCATCCTTTTTCTCATGGTCCTCTTCTGATTCAAAAAGACCAAGAACAGATAGCATCTCTTTCAATGTCTTTTTAGCACTTAAAATCCATTTCGTATCAGGTCCCTTCTTCATTGTTTCAAAAATATCCTTTGTGTAGGAGTAGATAGCGGAGAGTGCCTTTGGTGTATTGAAATCGTCATCCATTGCCTCTTTGAATTTATCTATAGTTTCCTTATTGAGTTCACCCTCTTCACCTTCCGTCTGGGATATAAGAAAGAGAACCTGTCTCAATCTTTCATACCCACCTTCCTGTTCTTTCAATCTGTCTTCATAATATTCTAACGGGCTTCTGTAATGGGTGGAAAGAAGATATAGCCTTACTACATCGGGTTTGTAGGTTTTAAGAATATCACTGATCAGCACAACATTACCAATAGATTTAGACATCTTTTCACCTGAAAGATTCAATCTCCCATTGTGAACCCAGTATCTTGCGAAGGGTTTTCCTGTAGCTCCCTCGCTTTGTGCAATTTCATTCTCATGATGAGGAAACATAAGATCTGCCCCACCGCCATGTATATCAAATGTCTCTCCAAGATAGTGCATACTCATAGCAGAGCACTCTATGTGCCATCCTGGTCTACCTCTCCCCCATGGACTTTCCCACCAGGGTTCACCAGGTTTCGCACCTTTCCACACGACAAAATCAACAGGATTCCTTTTAGTCTCATCGGGTTCCACCCGGGCACCAACACGGAGATCTTCCAATTTTTTTCCTGATAGTTTTCCATAACCGCTAAATTTCGAAACATCATAATAGACATTACCACCTGAGACGTAAGCGAACCCTTTCTCTATCAATCTTGAAACGAGTTCCTGAATCTCCTGTATATGCTTTGTTGCCTCAGGAAAAAAATCTGCCCTTTTTATATTGAGTTTATCTGCATTTTCAAAATATTCATCAATAATCCTTCTCGCAATACTTCTAAAATCCTCACCTGTCTCTTTTTCCTTTTCAATCAGCTTATCATCAATATCCGTGAAATTAGTTATAAGGGTTACATCAAACCCTGAATATTCAAAGTATCGTTTCAGAATATCAGCAGTTATAGACGCCCTGATATGTCCGATATGTGGTCGGTCCTGAACCGTTAAACCGCACACATACATCTTCACCTTACCTTCTTCAAGTGGTTTAAACTCCTCTTTTTTTCGGGTAAGCGTATTATATATTCTTATCAAATATAACCTCCTTAAATTTATTTATTACCATATCACATTCATACCTGTCAAGCAAAAAGATTCAAACAACAGCGATACCCTTATTTTTCCTTGTTTCGCTACTCCAAAGCAAAAGCCATAAATTTCTTGACAGGACAAGAAATTTGCTATAGTATTACTGTAATGCATAGAATATCATGTTATGCGGTTATCATTATTGGCTTGATATACTCTTCGGTGGTTAATTTTTCTTAAAATCTTAAAAATCTATGAACAAAGAAATCTTCAGAACATACGATATACGAGGTAAAGCAGATATTGACCTTACTAATGAAGTAGTTGAAATACTTGGGAAGTCTTATAGTATTTTTCTGCCAAGTAATGCTAAAAGGATTGGCATAGGAAGGGATATAAGACTCAGTTCTGAAAGAATCAAGAATAACTTTGTTAAGGGGCTCCTCTCAACTGGTATAGATGTTGTTGATTTCGGTGTAATCCCCACACCTTTGCTCTATTTCACGGTGCATACGCATGCTCTTGATGGAGGGGTGGAGATAACGGGCAGTCACAATCCAAAGGAATACAATGGATTAAAGATGCTCGTGGGAAAGAATACGATTTACGGTGATGAAATTCAGGAAATCAGAAGGATTGCTGATAAAGGAGTTTTTAGAAAAGGTATAGGAAGTTACGAAGAGAAAGAGACAGTAAACGAGTATATCAATGATATTCTGGATAGGATTTCATTGGGTAAAAGAAAACTAAAAATAATCTTTGATACAGGTAATGGAACTACAGGTCCTGTAGTAAAAAGGTTATACAGCAAACTACCATTTGAATTTGAAATTCTTTTTGAAGAACCAGATGGTTCATTTCCCAATCATCTTCCTGACCCAACCATTCCAGAATATCTTAATGACTTGATTCAAAGAGTAAAAGAATCAAAGGCAGATCTCGGAATTGCATTTGACGGGGATGGGGATAGAATTGGAGCTATCGATGAGAAGGGAAGGATTATCTGGGGAGACAAACTGCTTGCTATATATTCAAAGGAGGTATTGAGAAAGAGACAAGGAGCAAAAATTATCTTTGAAGTAAAGTGCTCAAATGGTTTGATCGAATACATAAAAGAAAAGGGTGGAGTTCCTCTTATGTGGAAAACAGGACACTCACTTATTAAAGCAAAGATGAAAGAAGAGGATGCACCTCTTGCTGGTGAGATGAGTGGTCACATGTTTTTTGGAGACAACTACTATGGATTTGATGATGCTATCTTTGCATCTTTGAGATTAATAGAGTTACTATCAAGAACTCAAAACCCTCTTTCTCTGCTTGCTGATGAAGTTCCATCATATTTTGTAACACCCGAGATAAGGGTAGATTGTCCTGATTCAGAGAAATTCAAGGTTGTTGAAGATGTAAAAAAAACTTTTGAGAAGGAGTATAATATAATAGACATAGATGGTGTAAGGGTTGTTTTCCCTGATGGATGGGGACTCCTGCGAGCATCTAACACCCAACCTATCCTTGTTCTTCGATTTGAAGCTAAAACAGAGGAGGCTCTTAGCCGAATAAAGAAGAGTTTTACTCAGATACTTGAAAAATTCCCCTTCATAAAAATATAAATCAATTTTCTAAATGTTAACCAATTTCTAATTTACAAAACATAAATTACGTTACCTTTCCATTTAGGAGTCTTGAGTAAGAACTGTGTTTCATTTAAGTCAATTGTTTTCTGGAATAACGAAGCTTCGATGAAAAAATCACTGTTATTTTTTCTTCTTTTTGTGTATATTTTTCTTCCCCTCTCAGCAGACTGGATAAGTTTTGGAGGTTATGAAGGACAGGAACCAGCGGTTAACATTATCTCACAGGATAACAATTCAACAACGATTGAATTCTCTATCCCGGGTTACTATCTGGAAAAGGTTCTTATTAACAGAGATATGTATTCAAGCATATTCCTTCCCCATACGCCTTCTCATTTAAAAAAGGGTTATCCCAACCTGCCTCAGATTTCAAGAAGTATAATAATCCCCAATAATGCACATATGGACTACAAAATAATAGAGGTCGAAGCGGAGACTATAACCATTGAGCCTGTTATACCATCAAAGGGTAATCTCACAAGAGATATTAACCCTTCAACGGTTCCTTACACCTTTGATGCTTTTTATGAAACCAATGATTGGTTTCCTCGAACGGATTTCTCACTTAAGAGGTCGTTTATTATGAGAGACTTCCGGGGACTTCCTTTCACGTTTAATCCATTTCAGTATAATCCTTACAAAAAGGAAATGAAGGTGACGAAGAGGATGATGGTGAAGATCTACAGGGATGGACAGGGAAGGACAAATGTGAAAGAGAAGAAGCCAACGAAGATAGCGAGGGAATTTCGTAAACTCTATGAAAATATATTCATCAATTTTAATCCAGCAGGTTGGGACACAATAAATGAGCATGCAGGAAGGATACTTATTATTACGGCTGATAACTATTATAATAATATGATTCCATTTTACCAATGGAAACTGCAGAAGGGCTTTCCAACGAAACTTGTGAAATATTCAGAGGTTGGAAGTGGGTCAACCGCTATCAAGGATTACATAACAAACGAGTATAACAATCCTGGAGTGACATTTGTGATTCTGGTTGGTGATGCAGAGGATATACCTCCAGCAACAGGAACCGTGGGTTCAGCTTCAGGACAACCTGCTGACCCAGTATATGCCTGTGTGGAAGGCACAGATCATTATCCCGACCTATTTATCTCAAGGTTTTCTGCAAATACAACGCAGGATGTAGATAACCAGGTAAACCGTTCTATATACTACGAGATGACGCCTGATTTAGGTGCAGACTGGTATCACCGGGGAACAGGTATTGCAAGTACAGAGTACTCTGGCACCATAAATCCTGCATACGATACAACAAGGTGTAACTGGCTCAGGGATTCACTCCTTGCATATTCATATTCCCTTATTGATCAGATCTACGACCCTGGTGCAAATTCATCAATCGTAAAGTCTGCACTTGAGGAGGGAAGAGGCGTTGTTAACTATATTGGTCACGGTTCTTTATCTGGTTGGGGAACATCCGGATTTAGTATAAGCGATGTAAACAACTTACAGAATCCATGGGAACTACCATTTATTATCTCTGTTGCCTGTTATGTGGGGTACTTTCCAGGTGTGACCTGTTTCTGTGAAGCCTGGCTCAGAGCAGGAACGCCCTCTCAACCGCGTGGTGCAATAACCCACTGGGGTTCATCAATTAGTCAAACCTGGGAACCCCCCTGTTTCGGTCAGGAAGGTGCAGTAAATCTTCTCACCCATGATAAGATGAATACTGTAGGTGGCGTATTCTTTAATGGTGCATGTCATATGATGGATGTCTATTATGGTGGTGATTATGGTGTAGAGATGTCCCAAACCTGGCATATCTTTGGCGATGCGTCCCTTCAATTGAGAACAGATACGCCTGATTCAATGACCGTTTATCATGACGCTCAAATCTACTCTGGTCTGACAACATTTGATGTAACGGTTGTTGGTGTTGAGGATGCATTATGTGCCTTTTTCAGAAATGATACACTCTACGGTTCTGCTTATACAAATGCATCAGGATTTGCAATAATAACTATCGACCCACCACTACCATCATCGGGTGAAATTACCCTTACAGTAACAGCATATAATAAGATTCCCTACATTGTATCCATCCCGGTTCAGGCCCCGAGTGGTCCTTATATTTCATTCCTGAAGGGTATAATTGATGATACAGGTGGCAATGGAAATGGACGAATAAACCCAGGTGAGACCATTGACCTTACAGCATGGGCAAAAAATATTGGTGTTGAAACAGGATACGGTGTTTATG
>SOIS01000053.1 GCA_004375965.1 Candidatus Cloacimonadota bacterium
TCAAAATATTGGATGATTTTAGCGATAATCAAGGGAAGGAAAATATAAATGGTAAAGTGAGAGGCTGGAAGCCATAACATTTCTAATCCATCAAGTGCCCTGTTTAATTCAAGAACAGATCTTCTCGGTATTATCAGATCGCAAAGTCCATTGATCATAAGGACTTTTCTGGGTTTATTAAAGAATGCATATGTAAGGGGGTCGAGAAGGAACCAATGCCATTTTGGCTCAGGAATACTTCCTGTTTTTCTAATCTTTAAAAGAAATGATTCGAACTCTTCAAGGGCCCTTAAATAATCCTTTTTTGTGATGCCGCGCTTTTTAAGGTGAGAAACGACAAATCTCCCAAGAATTCCCTCCCATATAATCCTCTGAATATTTCCCCCACCTAAAATAGAGACCCCCTGGGAGAATCTATTATCAACGCCCATTAGGGTGTGAAGTGCGACAGCACCAAGGCTTGAGCCTACAATTCCTATCCTTAATCCTTTTTCTGTGATAAAGTCAGCAAGATTCCTTAAATCTATAATTGCTTGTTTATATGCATTAGATGTGTGCTCTCGATCCAATGTAAAGAATAATTCACCACTTTTTCTATTTTTCGGGGTTCTTTCAAAATGGAATGGAAGTATAAAGATAAAGGCATGAAAACCCCTTTTAGCAAGGGAAAATGCGATAAGTTTCTCAAAAGACAAACATATACTCTTCCATCCATGTAAAAGAACTACAGCATTTTTTATATCATTTTTCTGTGGTTGATAATGATATACGACGACTCTGTCATTTTTAGGATAATTGAGTGGAAAGGTTGAATTGAAAGTGATACGATTGATTTTTATATTAAGGCAGCCTTTTAACTCTTCTTCCCTGAAAGAGGATATTTTGCCTTTTGGAAATACATCCTCAGGTTTCATAGTGCAAGTAAAAAGTGCGGATAATCTTGCGCAGGCTAAAGCCTACGGCTACTATTTGTTCAGCTTCGTAAATGGTGATTTTTTCAAGAAGCCATTCTTCATTCTTAATAAAGATGCACTCTACCCTTGCTGGATTGGTGAGTTTGCCAATAACTGGTCCAGTCATACCCTGATACGTTACCAGTACAACAAGTTTAAAATTAACCATTGCTTTATCTTTTTCAATCTTAATCTTTATTTTGCTAATCTTAATCTTTATTTTCTCAAATTCTTCAAAGAAGGAAATCAACTCCTGTTTAATTGTCTCTTTATCAAATCCCCCATAGGTGAAATCCGTGGAGAGGTATCTGACTGTTCCATTGATATTTTTATTTTCAACAGCTCGCTTTGTTGTCAGGATTTCATTCCTTATGATTCTTTTCTGAAAATCGAGTTTGTATTTTATGAGAAGAAATGCACCGAGTGCAATGCAAATGCTAAGGAGAATATACAAAATATGTTTTTTATTCACTGAGTATTTTTGTTTCGACGTTACGTTTACTGCGTCTATTTTTTATATTCTCTCAGGAATTTTATTCTTTCTTGAGGATTCAATCTGTCGAAGATCAATAATCCATTGAGATGGTCAATCTCATGTTGTAAAACCCTTGCAGTGAATCCAGAAGCCTCAAACGTTTTTATATTTCCATCTGTATCAAGATACTCTACTACAACCCTTGTAGATCTTGGTATCTTAATTACTGAATCAGGAACGCTTAAGCATCCCTCTTCATCAACTTCTTCACCTTCGCTCTCCTTTAAAACAGGGTTAATCATCTTTAAAAAATCACCGTTTTCAAGGAGCACAACGGCAAGGCTTCTACTAATTCCTATCTGGTTTGCTGCAAGTCCTGCTGCATCTGCCATTTTTGCTACTTTCACCATCTCATCCAGGGTTTTAATGACACTTTCAGAGATGCTTTCGACATTCTTTGTTTTAATCTTCAGGGTTGAATCAGGAAAGGTTCTAACAATCTCAACTTTCTTTTTCATTGTTCAAAGCATTATATTAGATGTAGATTTGTACAGTTGAACACAGATTAAATTTTATGATAATTTTTTCTTTTTTATTTCGATATGAAGCTCATCAAGTTGACTTTTTTCTACTTCAGAGGGGGTTCCTTCAAGTAAACCTTTTCCTGTTAGGGTTTTTGGGAAAGCAATAACATCCCGAATACTGTCAAGACCCTCAAGAACCATACAGATTCTATCAATCCCGGGTGCTATACCACCATGGGGAGGTGCACCGTACTGTAGAGCATTTAGAAGATATCCAAACCTGGCTTCTATTTGCTCTTCTGTGAAGCCTGCAATTTTCAGTAGTGTTCTTTGTATCTCTGGAATATGATTCCTTATGCTCCCAGAGGCAATTTCTTCTCCATTAATAACGAGATCGTACAGTTTACCTCTTACTTTCCCTGGTTCATCAGTTAGTTTTTCTAAATCTTCTTCTAAAGGCATGGTAAATATGTGATGAGTGGCGTTCCAGCTTTTCTCGTCTTCGTTCCATTCAAATAGAGGAAATTTTGTTATCCAGGTAAGTTTATAATCATCTTTTTTAACGAATTTTTTACCAACTATTTTTCTTAATTCGCCGAGTGTTGATGAGACCATATCGTTTTCTCCTGCTATGAGAAAAAGTGTTTCACCTTCTTTTAGACCAAAAATATCAAGATCATTAAAGTATTTAACAAATGGTCCCTTGTAACCGTCCTTCCTTGTGAGCCAGAGAAGTCCTGGTGCTCCAGTTTTTTTTACTACATTTTCTAAATCATCTATTGCCTTCCTTGAGAAGGTTTCCATTATTTTGATGCCTTTGATAAAACTGCTGTCATTAAAGACTCTGAAGCTCCCCGTTTTTGCAACACTTGTAAGATCAGATATTTCAAGGGGGATTCTCGTGTCAGGTTTGTCTGTTCCATATTTTTCTATTGAATCGGCATATTCAATTCTTTGAAAAGGAACAGAAATTTTAATTTCGAGTACGTCAAGAAGGAGCTGTTTCATCATCTCCTCTGTGAGTGAATAGATGTCCTCTTCATTGACAAACGACATCTCAATATCTATCTGTGTATGTTCCAGCTGCCTGTCTCCTCGCATGTCTTCATCTCTCAGGCACTTTGCAAATTGATAGTATCTATCGAATCCTGAAACCATGAGGATCTGTTTATAGATTTGAGGTGATTGTGCAAGGGCATAAAATTTTCCCTTTTCCATTCTTGAGGGGACAAGGAAATCCCGCGCACCTTCAGGCGTTGTCTTAGCAAGAATAGGTGTTTCTACTTCAAGGAAATCCCTTTTCGATAGAAAGTTTCTAATAGACTGAATGACAGTATGTCTTGTAATGAAGTGATTGAGCATTGTTCTTCTTCTCAAATCAAGATATCTATATTTCAGTCTGAGTTCTTCCAGTGCTTTAACATCCTCTTCAATAACAAAAGGAGGTGTTAACGAGGAACTTACTATTGTGATATTTTCAGTCTCGATCTCTATTTCTCCCGTTTTCAGATCAGGATTTACCATATCCGAGGGTCTTTTTCTTACAATTCCAGATACAGAGATAATATATTCGGATTTGATATTATGAACTATTTCCATCGCCTTCTCTTCTTCCGGATGAATTACTATCTGTGTAACGCCATATCTGTCTCTTAAATCTATGAAACTTAGACCACCGTGGTCCCTCTTCCTATTAACCCACCCGATCAGGGTAACTTTTTTCCCTTCATCGTCTTTGTTGAGTTCACCGCATGTATGCGTTCTTAAAGCAGTATTCAGTTTTTCCATTTTATCGCTTTTCTTTTTCACTTCCAAATGATTTTTTTCATTGGTAGCTACACCTTCTTGCCCTGTTAGAAATTTTTCTAATGGGGTTAAGATGCATAAGAGTTACGCTTTAAATTCTTTTACAATTTCATCAACAGAGAAGTTTACTCTCTTCTGGGAGCTATCCGACATCCTTCTTAGAGTAACCTCATTCTTTCTAAGTTCTTCAGAACCTAATATAATTACGAACTCTGCACCAAGTCTATTTGCGTCTTTCATCTGTGCCTTTAGACTCCTATTGAGATAGTCCTTTTCACAGATTAACCCTTTCTTTCTGAGTTCGTTCAGGAGTAGGAAACCTTTCACATCAGTCGTCTCATCCATTGTTACAATATAACAATCGAAGTGCTGTTTTTGAACCCTTGCCTTTCCTTCTTTTTCCACTGCAAGAAGAATCCGTTCCATTCCGCAGGCAAAGCCAATTGCAGGTATAGAAGGACCACCAAATAGTTCTACCATTTTGTCGTACCGTCCTCCTCCTCCAACTGCATCCTGGGCTCCGAGGATGGGTGAAATAAATTCATATACCGTTTTCGTATAGTAATCAAGTCCCCTGACAAGATAAGGATTCAAGGTGAAACTAACATTGCTCTTCTTAAGCAGATCCAGTACTTTTGAGAAATGGTCTTTACATTCGTTACATAGATTATTCTCATAGGTTGGAGCGTTTTTTAATACTTGTTTGCACGTTTCTCTTTTGCAATCAAGAATTCTGAGAATATTTGTTTTAAACCTTCTCTTACAGTCATCACACAAAAGATTTAGTCTTGATTCAAGGAAATTTTTCAGCGATTCCTTGTAAGAGGGTCTGCAATTTTCACATCCAACACTATTTATCTGTGTTTCTACCTTTCTTAAACCTATGTTGTTTAAGATCTCTAATCCGAGTATTATCGTTTCTGTATCTATCTGGGGAGATGAACTTCCAATTGCTTCAATACCGAACTGTTGAAATTCACGCAGCCTTCCTGATTGAGGGCTCTCCTGTCTGTACATCTTTCCATAATAGAATAATTTCTGGAAGGTTCTTTTTTTATGCAAATTATTTTCGAGGTAAGCTCTCACAATAGAGGGAGTTCCTTCCGGACGCAGCGAGAGATTTCTCCCACCCTTATCAGTGAAACTGTACATCTGCTTACTAACAATTTCTGTAGTTTCTCCTGTTCCTTTTCTGAAAAGTTCTGTCTGTTCAAAAATTGGTGTCCTCATTTCTCTGTATCCATATTTTGCCATTGTTTCTCTTAACACCTTTTCAGCTGCTAAAAAGATCTCTGTCTCGTCAGGTAAAATGTCTTTAGTTCCTTTTATTTTTTGTATTTTCATACTATCTTATTATCATAAAAGATGAATTTGTCAAGAAAAAAACACATCCTATAAAAGCAGAATGTCTTATCCTACAGATATTTGAAAAAAGCAGTAGGCAAAATGATAAAAAACGAAGAATAACAAGTAGGTTTAACAGATTAAAATATCGTTGGTAAAGAAGATTTAATCTCTTCTACAATGTATTGTCCAGTTACAGACAAAAGCATTAATAATAGGAATCTTAGAGATACACTCATCAATCAAGACAAAAATCTCTTCGATATCCCTGCCTATATACCAGGTTTTCTTTGTTATTTTGTTTAATAGAGTTATAAACCAGTGAATAAATCCACAAGTAAACCAGACACCTTTTATTCTTTGTGGATAAAGCCCTGCCTCTTTCATCAAAGAGAGGATTTCCCTTTTCGAAAAAGTTCTTTCTACAGTTGGTTCTCTCAATTTTTTTGTCCTTTTAAGAATATTTTTAAAAAGTTTTTCACCAAGTAAACAAAGGATAATCTTCTTAACTATTGAAAATCCATATCCAATAATACGGATCCATTCATAACGATTAGGTTCCATAGCAATGACAATGATTCCTTCCTTTTTTGTGCATCTTTTCATTTCAGAGAGGGATTTAACAGGATGCTCTAAATGATGAAGGGCTGCTGTAATAAGTGTGGCATTGAATGTTTCATCAGCAAATGGAATGTTTTCTGCATCAGCAACATAAAAGAGAGCATTTTTTTCAAGCCCCTTTTTTACGAGTTCCTTTTTTGCTTCAAGAACCTGTCCTGCAGAAATATCCGTTTCCACAACGATTAATCTCTTTTTTAACAAAAAAGCGGCATCATAACCTGTTCCACATCCCAATTCAAGGACTGTAGAATGTGCACCACATTCTAAAATTGGCTTTAGTGATTGGAGATGATAATATATATTACGAAAACTCTCTAATTGATGTAATTGCCTGTAAATGCTGCTAACGGAGGAGTGATAAGCTGCCTCTCCAATTTTATGTTTATCTTCCGATGCGATGAGAATTGGTATTGTATGAACAATAGGATAGTGTGAGTTACAATTTGTGCAGTATAATTCTTTTGCCGTTTTTGTGATTTTGTGTGAACAATTTGGGCAAATAATTAATGATTCAATATCTAATGGTTTCGGTTTCTTTTTTTTCATTTTTTAGTCATTCTACTTCTTTTTTTATGAAAGTCAAGAGAAAATCAGATTGAGAGAAACAGATCCAAATTTTTTTCTTGACAAGCATACCGATTTAACATACTATTCTAAAAATGAAAAAGTTGGTGCTTATATGTGGGACGATAGTCCTTATTTTTATATGTAGTAGTCTGTTTTTGGCAAGTTCGCACATAGACTCCAAAGAGATTATATCCATAAGGATTAAGGATACGTTTTCAGGCGATACACCTGATGGCTTCCCTTCACCGGGTGAAAGGATTGCTCTTAGTATTACAGTAGCAATGGACTTTATCCCTGAAGAATCGTATATCGTTTGCGATACAGGATTAGTTAAGATTGAAAATAATAATACAAAATTCTATGCAAAAAGGGCTGACACTTTGATAAATACGCCACTTGAACCAGTTATCTTTATTAAGGAGAATTGTCCAACAGACATACTAATTCCTTTCATTCTTGTTTATAGTAAGGATACGATCCTTGATACCATTTCTTTTAATATTCACACAGTAGGTATTGTAGATTCTTGTTATCTCGATAAGAAAGTTAACAAAACAAGTAATAAATTGCATGTAAAAGTTGCCAGCAAGGCTACAGAAGGTTATCCATCAGGTTACACAGGAATCCTTGCAGAGATAAGGGATAGTGTTGGTGAGATTATAGATACGGTAAAACTATTTGATGATGGCAAACATTTTGATAAAGATGAAGGAGATGGTCAGTTTGCTAACAGTTGGTGGACTCCCTCAAGTCCCAAAGATTACGTTATTGACCTTATACTAATGGATTCAACAATGAATCATTCTTTTACGATGAGACAGACAATAGGATTTACAACAAAGGATTTTTCACTTACACAACCTTACCTTATCGTAGGTGATCCCTATTCCGATAGCCCGGAAAATGAAGTGGTTGAATCTATAAAGGAATTAATGGATTCCCTAAATCTTGGCTATGATAATTGGAATATCTGGTTTAGAGGTTATCCTGATTCTAACGAAATCTTACATTGGGGGAGAAAAAAGGTTATCCTGATATGGGCTACAAGACTTGGAGGAACCTTGAAACACTCCACAAAGGGAAAGGAAATAATACAGCATTTCCTTAAGAGGAGTGGAAACCTATTTCTTTCAACTTCATATCTTGGTAAATATATTGAGGATTATGGAAGTGAATTAGACTTGTTGTTTTATGAAGATATTCTCTGTTCAAGATTCGTATCAAGATTCACCTCAGATGATTCAGTAAAGACTTTAACATTAAGCAATCCTTGTACTGATCAGGTTTCAGATACTTTTAATCTTATCTTATCACTTCACGATACAAATAGGTTCATTTCATTTGCTGAAATTATAAAACCCGTTTCACCTGCGCTTCCTATTGTAACCCTTTTAGAAAGAGAGGACAGCACTGTCATCATTGACACATCGAGTTGCTTTGGGTTAAAGGTGGAAAAGGATAAGTATAAAATTATCTATTTATGTTTTAACATCAATGAAATTTCTCCATTCTCCGTAAGGAAAAATTTCTTTGGAGAAAGCTTAAAGTGGCTCTCTGAGGAAACCGCTGACACATTTTCTTACCAACACGTTTTAGAAAAAGATATAGAACTTGTCAGATTATCTGATCCATATCCAAATCCATTTCTCAATGAATCTACTATTCCATTTACCCTTCTATCTGCTGGTGAAGTTAATCTCATGATATGTGACCTATTGGGAAGAACTGTAAGATATCTCATACGTTCGTCTCTCAGTGAAGGTAACTATTATGCTGTTTGGGATGGGAAAGATGAAAAAGGTGATGGGACTGCGGTAGGCTACTACTTTATTAGATTGGAAATAAAAACAGTGGATAAATCGAGTGGAAAAGAGAAAGATATTGTGGTATCAAAGAAATTATTAAAACTGAGAAAATAAAATTGTAGGAGAAAAAATGTTTGGACATTTTGGATGGCAAGAAATTCTTTTAATCCTTCTTATAATCATTATTCTGTTTGGTGCAAGTAGAATCCCCAATATCATGAAAGCAATGGGAAAAGGGGTAAAGGAGTTTAAAAAAGGCATCAATTCAGAGGATGAAAAAGAATTAGAGGATAAAGAAGAGAAAAAGGATAAGTAGGTAACGAGTCAAGTTGTCGCATCCTTCTTCTAAAGAAACACAAGATATTTTATTCAGCATTTATAATACCCTTTATAATTACTATGGCCCCCAGTATTGGTGGCCAGGAGAAGCACCTTTTGAGGTAATGATTGGTGCTATCCTTACCCAGAATACAAACTGGAGAAATGTAGAAACTGCTATAAAGAACTTGAAAGAAGGAGGATTTCTTACTCCTGATAGGATCAATAGGATATCAGTTAAAAGACTGCAGAGATTAATAAAACCTGTAGGTTTTTTTAACATTAAGGCAGAGCGGGTGAAAGCATTTGTTAGATATATTATGAGAGAGTATTTAGGAGATATTTCTAAGATGAAGAAAGAAAAAACTTCTTTTTTAAGGAAGAAGCTGCTCGGTATTAAAGGTATCGGACCTGAGACCTGTGACTCCATACTTCTTTATGCACTTGAAAAACCTGTCTTTGTTGTAGATGCATATACAAGAAGGGTCTTTTCGAGACATAAAATTATCGGAGAGAAAGATTGTTACAGCGAAATCCAGTTGGTTTTTGAAAAAAATCTAAATAGGGATGTAAAACTTTTTAATGAATTCCATGCCTTGATTGTAAGACTTGCAAAGGATAGGTGTAAAGCTAAGAAATATGAGTGCGAAACCTGTCCGCTTGAGTCATTGCTTTAGTGTTTGGAGGTCTCACAGTTCAAAAAACCAAGATTACTAATTTGCTTAAGTCAATCAAAAAATCAACGAGGAATAGTGAGTTTTTCATTAGTGATGGTGATAAACTTTAACATGTTGAGTGTAAATAACAATGATTAAGGTTATTAAAAGAGATCTTACAATTGCCCATGAAGAATTTTTAAAGAGAAAACGAAATCCTGTTTATGTAATTTTGGATAATCTAAGAAGTGCATACAATGTAGGAGCAATATTCAGAAACTGTGATGCCTTTCTTGTTGAAAAATTGGTATTATGCGGGATCACCGCACATCCACCAAACAGGAAGTTAAAAAAGACAGCAATGTCATCAGAATCGTATGTTCCCTGGGAGTATGTAAGGGAGACCATTGATGCTGTTATTTCATTAAAAGAAAAGGGAATTAGAGTTTTCAGTTGTGAGAGAACAGAGGAAAGCAAATCCTTAAAAGATTTTGAATTCACTTATCCCTCCGGAATTGTTTTTGGTAATGAAGCAGAAGGGGTTTCAAAGAAGGTGCTTGAAGCATCGGATGAAATTGTTGAGATACCAATGATGGGATTCAAGAACTCGTTAAATGTAGCTACAACTGTTGGGATTGTGCTTTATCAGATAGTGGAAAAGAAGAAACTTGAGGATACTCAAAAATAGGAAACCAGAGTATAAGTTTTGTTGTGTAGGTTGAATTGGTTTAAATAGTCTGATTAGTTGAAAAGAGTTAACTGCAGCACTGCAACACCGCAGAACAGCAGCACAAATATAGTATCACAAATATTTTTGGTAGAATTCTAAAGTTCTTTTGGCTATTGCCTCCCAGCTGAATTTCTCTTTTACAGTCTTATAACCTTCTTTCCCAATTTTGTCTGCGAATTCAGTATCTTTAAGTAAATTAATCATAGCTTCAGCCAATTCTTCTTTATTGGATGGGTCAACAAGTATTCCATCCTTCCCTGATGTGAAATTTTCTTTAATTCCTCCAAGGTTTGAGGTAATAACAGGTGTACCACATGCCATTGCTTCGAGTGCAGTCATCCCGAATGGTTCAAATTTTGAAGGGAGAACAAATAACTCTGCCTGACGATAGTATAGTGCCATAAGTTCATCAGGCACATAACCGATGATACGAACCCGATCCTCCATTTCGTGTTCTGATATAATCTCTCGCATCTTAGCTTTAACCTCTAACTCAACCTGTTTTGGCTTTGGGGAACCTCCTCCAATAATAAGATGAATATCTTTTATATTACTTCGAACAATATCAAATGCATACAGCAAGTAATCATGACCTTTATTTGCATCAATCCTGCTCAAACAAAATATATATTTTCCGGGGGTATTCAACTGTTTTTCTTTTTCATCTTTATTAAGAGGTTTGTAAATATGGACATTAACTCCTGGTGGAATAACTTCAATATTGTTCGATTCGAAATTGTAATACTTCTTGAATAATTCCTTTTGGATTGCAGTTGTGGCTGTTTGTGCGACGACTGATCTAAATACTCTTTTTTCTTCCTTTATGCGATGCTTGAAATGGTATAATTTCTCCATCTCAATTGGGTCACCGCCCATCCGTGCCTTTTTCCATGCACCAAGGGAATGAGCAGTGAAGAATGATGGTTTTTTGAAATGAAAAGCAACATCGATTGCTACAATACCACCATCGACATAGTGACCGTGAAAGAGATCATAGTCGAGGTTATTCTTTTCGATAAATGCAATCATATTCTTTTCAAGTTCAGGTAGCACATCGTAAATGTCTTCCTTTCTTACGAATTTCCATTCGCCTGAATGTATTCGAATTACCCTTACATCAGGGCAATCAAAGACAGGTTCAATCTGTTTGTTTGCTTTATCAAACCATCGTGTATATATATCAACCTTGATCCCATAGGTCGTAAGTGCTTTTCCCAATTCAAGAACAAAGACTACCTGTCCGCCAGTATCTGTTCTTCCAAGTTCTGGAACAGGATCAAAATATCCATGTGTGCTTACCATACAGATTCTTTTCATTTTATTATCTCCTAAATTCTCTTCCAATCCCTGTTAATGTAATTTTTCAACAGAATAATCTCTTGTAATAATAATATTTGCCATTGACTTATGTGCTGATATAATTTCATGTTCAGTTTTAAGTACCTTCTCGAGAAAGTCACCCTGTGTTTCACGTGCCCTTTCTAATCGGCTCTTCTTTGTATCTCGGTATGTTTTATCTATAAAGACATGGATGTCTGCGTTTTTTAAGACTGTTGTATATGTGCCATCAACAATAAAAACATCAATTCCATAAGTGTCCACTCCTTCTTCTGTAATCCTATCCTCTTCAAATATAACAAGAGGTTTATGAATTTTTTTAGAACCTTGTAATATCTCTTCAAGATTTTTATCAAGTAGCTCAAGTTTAACTTCACCTATACCAACATTATGTATATTTATCTTTCTCATCTTTTCATTTGTTTTCGGTGGATAGACAAAATAATCGTCTTGCTGGATTATATATGATTTGATGGATTGAGTTTTAAGAAGGCGAGAAAGTTCATAGGCAATTTCAGATTTTCCACTTCCAGATTCTCCTGCGATGGTGATGATGAATTTCCCCTTTTTCGCCTTAATAGTTTTCATTAAAATATCAAGAACTCCCATTGCTGCCTTAGTATGAAATTCTTTTACGATTAATTTGTCCCCAATCATTTAGGTGATAGTATCAGATAAAAATATGGGTGTCAAGTTGAAAGAAGTTGCTGAGAAAGTAAGAAATCTCTCAAATAAGACTTGAAAAAATCTGATATTTATGTTATAGTAACCTGTTGTTAATATTTTGGTGCCAACATTGGCATCTCATACAGCTTTTGTCTCGTTTTAGAGAGTAACTTACGCTGAGTAAATATGAAAATCTGAGCGAAGGAGAAAGCATGGGAAGAAAATGCGCAGTATGTGGAAAGACTGCCCAGTATGGTGCAGTTGTAAGTCATGCACATAATGTTTCGAAAAAGAAAAGACACCCCAATCTTCATCGTATCTGGGCAAAGATTAATGGGAAAAAGAAAAGAATACTCGTTTGTACTAAATGTCTTAGATCCGGGAAGATTGAGAAGGTGTAGGATAGTTGTGAAGTTATAGCCATTTCTTTCGAAAGATAACCCAAATATAATAAATTCTTATATAGTGTGAAATAATAATGTAGGGTTGCTCAGAATTACCCAAATCATTTTCTATTTCACTGTGTTCATTTGCGGTTACAATATTTAATTCTTTCTCTGTTGTTCCTAAGTTAGATAGCAAACATGTAACGGGTTGAATATTCGTCCTCTGTGGTTCAATATTTTTCCTTGACTTTGTGAAAAATTTTTCGTATAGTGACTTTTATGAAGCTTTTAACTCTTGTTGCCTCGAAAAGAAGAAAAGGTAATTCAGCAATTACCGCAAAACTGATTGAAAAATTTGCACCAAAGTATGAGATTACCACATCAACTGAATATCTCGATGATTATGAAATGCTTGAATGTGACGGTTGTATGAGCTGCGTTCTTAAAAACAAAAGATGTCACCTTGACGATGATTTCTACTCGCTTATCGATAAGATAAGTTCAAACGACCTCTTCGTTATCGTTGCTCCAACCTATGTGCTTTCTATTCCAGGTGCACTAAAAACCTTCCTTGACAGGTTTCTTCTCTTTTTACCTTATTACCGAACAAATTATGGGAAGTTGGGAGGGAGCATTGGCATTTCTTCTCTTAAAGACTGGCAACATTTCGAACTTCCTTTTCTCAACATTATGCTTTTATCACTCGGTTTTAACGTAGCAGATTCTTTTATGCTCTATGGAGCAGGACCCGGTGAGGTATTGCTCAATAATAAGAATGAGAAAAGAGTTGAGGAAATGCTGTTTAACTTACTAAATAAACGAGAGTTAAATGATTCAGTTATATCTGATAAATGTCCTGTTTGTTATTCAAGTGTATTTGAGTATTCTGATGGGGGGGGTTATCTGCCCTTTCTGCAGAATAAAAGCAAAGAGAAGGAACGATGGTTTTTTATTTGAACTTAATGAAATCAGAAACCATAGATTTACAAAGATGAAGATTGAAGAGCATTTTACAGGGTGGGTAATGGGAACAAAGGATATGTTCAGAAAAAATATAAGGGCGGTTCTGAAGAGAAAGAAGGAAATTCTTTGAGGGTGTTATGGAACTTAAAGAAGTGATAAAAAACAGGCGAAGTATCAGAAAATTTAAGGATACCCATATTCAAAAAGAAAAAATAGAGGGATTGCTTAATCTTGCAATGTGGGCACCTTCTGGTATGAACAGACAGAATTGGTATTTCGTCGTTGTTGAAGGAAAGGTAAAGGATAAACTGATTGAGGTTTCAAAGAGGGCTTTTAAAGAGTTTATCTCTGAGAGTTTGAAAGAGGTCTTCAAAGATAGGGAAACAGTGATAAAGGAATCGGAGAAATTCTTCTATAATCTCGGGAATGCACCTGTTGTTATCTGTGTTTACAGAAGCAGAACAATAGAAGGAGAGTTGACAGACATACAGTCTGTTGCTGCTGCGGTAGAGAACTTGCTTCTTCTGATACACGAAGAGGGTCTTGGCGGATGCTGGATGACAGGTCCCGTTCACCTTGAAAATGAAATAAATAAAATTCTTTGTGTTAAGGGCAAAAAACTACAGGCAATCATTCCGTTGGGTGTACCTGATATAATACCACCCACACCAAAAAGAAAGGGAGGAAGGATAGAATGGATTGGATGGGATTAAAAGAGGAACATAAATTATTAAGACAGGATATAAAGAGGTTTGCAGAGACAGAACTTGGTCCTCAGGTTTCTGAAACCGATAAAAAGGGTGAACCCCTGATTGCATCTATGAAAAAACTTGCGGAAATAGGTGGTCTCGGTATACTTGTTTCTGAGGAATTTGGTGGGGCAGGTATGGACCTGCTTTCACTGATTATTACTCTTGAGGAATTGGCAAAGGTTTCCCCATCCTTTGCACTTTGTGTCGCCATTCATAATCTTGTTGGTGATACAATCCTTTCTTATGGTTCTACTGAGTTAAAGAAGGAATTTCTCTCTTCTCTTTCAACTGGAAAGATAATAGGTGGAATGGCTGTTGATACAATGCTGCATCCTGTTACTTCAGACGGGAAGAGAGAGAGACTAATTGTAAATGGGACATTTTCAGACATCTTTGGTTTTTCTATGGAAAAGGAGGAGAAGAAGCAATTCGTTGTTTTAAAAAGTGATAAAAGGTTGAAAGAAGAAAAAGAGATGATGGGAATGAAGTCCAGCGGTATCTGTTCTTTTAAACCGAATGAGAAGGAGATAATCGAAAGAAATACATTCACGATTGACTCCCCTGATAATTTCTTTGCGAAGATGAGAGTTCTTTTTGCAGGTGTCGCTTGTGGAATTTCTATTGCATCGTTTGGACATGCCCGTTCATATTCGAAGGAGAGGTACCAGTTTGGGAGACCTATTGCAGAATTTGGTATGGTACGGATAATGCTTGCAGAAATGGCTTCCAAGGCAAATGCGTCAGAGATGCTTGTATACCAGGCGTCACAAGAAAGTGGCATTCTTGACAGGGAAATTGCAAGTATTTTTGCAGCAGAAAATAGCCTTTATGTAACGGATAAAGGTGTTCAGATTTATGGCGGTTATGGATATATAAAGGATTACCCGCTTGAGATGTTTTTCAGGGATGCAAAGGTTCTTGAGGTTTTTTCAGGCTCAGTTGATTACCGGAAGGTACTGATAGGTAAACTTTTAACATCATAAAATGTGTTAATTTGCATAGGAGGTTGGAGTGAAATTGGCTGAATTTACCGATAAACATATTGCGTTCAGGGAGGAGGTAAGAGAGTTTGCAAGGAAGGAACTACTTGAGGAATCCACGCAGATTGAGAGAAAAGGTGAATTCCCATGGCACATTATAAATAAAATAAAAGAGAGAGGATGGTTAGGTGTTAACTTTCCTGAAGAGTATGGTGGTCTTGGACTTGATACAACCAGTTACATAATCCTTGTTGAGGAGATAGCGAGGGTGTGTGCCTCAACCGCTATTATGATTGCCGCACATGTGAGTCTTGCCTGTCAACCCATCTATGTTCATGGAACAGAGGAACAAAAAGAAAAGTATCTTATTACCCTTGCACGTGGTGAAAAAATCGGTTCGTTTGGTTTAACAGAACCCAATGCTGGCAGTGATGCTGGAGGAACAGAGACAACTGCAGAATTTGTTGGTGATAAATGGCTCATCAATGGTAGTAAGAGATTTATCACGAACGGTACTATTGCTGATTTAATCGTTTTTACTGCAACGCAGGATAGAACAAAAAAGACTCATGGAATTAGTGCATTCATCGTGGAGAAAGGAACAAAAGGTTTTGAACCTGGTAAGGAAGAGGATAAATTGGGATTGAGGGGTTCTATCACTTCTGAACTACATTTTGAGGATTGTAAACTTCCACGAGAAAACCTGTTAGGTAAAGAATACGAGGGTTTTAAAGTTTTTATGGAAACGCTCGATGGTGGTAGAATAAGCATTGGAGTACTTGCGCTTGGAATTGCTCAGGGAGCACTTGATTACGGAATAAAGTATGTTAGAGAACATAGTGTAAATGGGAAACCACTTTACAAGTATCAATGGGTGCAAAAGATTATCTCGGATGCTGCAACTGAGATAATGGCAGCAAGGCACCTAATATACCATGCAGCTATGCTCAAGGACAGAGGAGCAGAAAGTGTTACAGAAGAGGGAGCAATGGCAAAGTTATTTGCTTCTGAAGTTTCGACAAGGGTTTGTTCCAAGATTCATAGTATTTTTGGTAAGGATGGGGTTACAAGGAAATATCCTCTCGAAAGGTTCTTAAGGGATACAAAGTTGATGGAGATAGGGGAAGGAACATCAGAGATACAGAGGATCGTTATTTCGAGACAGATACTTGGAAGATAACTTACATTCACTAATTAGTCGGAAGAGAAAGGAGGAAAGATGAATTTTGACCTCACAGATGACCAAAAACTTATAAAGGATATGGTCCATGATTTTGCTGAAAAGGAGTTGAAAGAGAAGGCGGTAGAAATTGATAAGACACAAGAGTTTCCATGGGATACACTAAAAAAGATGGCAGAACTTGGACTCCTCGGCATTATTGTACCAGAAGAGTATGGTGGAGCAGGTATGGATTTTATCAGTCTTGCCATCGCAATTGAGGAAATTTCAAGAGCATGTGCATCAACTGGTGTAATTGTAGCAGTAAACAATTCACTTACTGCTTATCCAATCGAGCATTGGGGGAACGAAGAACAGAAAAGGAAATACCTTCCCCCTCTCTGTAAAGGGGAAAATATAGGAGCCTTTGCTCTTACAGAACCCAATGCTGGCAGTGATGCTGCAAGTATTGAGGCAACTGCACGGCTTGAAGATGATTATTACATATTGAACGGGACCAAGAGATTTATCACAAATGGTGGAGAAGCGGGAATTTTTGTCGTTTTTGCCTCAACAAACAAGGAATTAAAACATAAAGGGATTAGTGCATTTATTATAGAAGATGGATTTAGTGGCTTCAGTAAAGGTAAGCACGAAGACCTGATGGGATTACGTGCAACAGCAAACTGTGAACTTATATTTGAGGATTGTAGGGTTCCAAAAGAAAATCTTATAGCTGAGGAAGGGATGGGTTTCAAGATTGCTCTTGGGACAATAGATGTGAGCAGGATAGATATTGGGGCACAAGCTGTAGGCATTTCGCAGAGTGCATTAGAGGAATCAATAAAATATTCCAAGGAGAGAAAACAGTTTGGAAAACCCATCTGCGAATTCGAATTTATTCAGGGTATGATTGCAGATATGGCGACAAAGATAGAAGCAGCGAGACTCCTTGTTTTGAAGGCAGCATATATCAAGGATAATGGGAAAAAGAGGTTCTCTGTTGAATCTGCAATGGCAAAATGGTATGCATCAGAAGTGGTAGTAGATGTTACAAGGCAGGCTATTCAGATTCATGGTGGTTATGGCTACACAAAGGATTATCCTGTTGAGAGGATGTTCAGGGAGTCAAAGCTTATGGAGATTTATGAAGGAACATCAGAAGTTCAGAAGATTGTTATCGCACGAAGTCTACTGAGATAGATCTCTTATATTAATGAGTAATTCCTAAACTTTAATGACTAAGAAATCCCAAAATCCAAATATTAAAGTAAAACTGATTAGATTTGATGTTTGGGAATCGGTGTTTTTTTCGTCATTCGGATTTAAGTATTCGGGCTTGGTGCTGTTATGAATGAAATTCTTCTTGGCTGTATTCAGTGTGGAAAATGCACAGGTGGGTGTCCTGTATCCACAAGGTCTACTCTCAATATAAGAAAACTTATTTATCGTTCACTTATCAAGATAAAGGATAAGAACAAAGATTTTGGCATTTGGGAATGCACAACATGTTCTACCTGTTCTATACGATGCCCAAAGGGCGTTAATGTAGTAGACTATATTATTGATCTTAGGAGTTATGAGATTGAAGGAGGTAAGGTCCAACCACAGGTACGGGATACCTTAGAGAGTGTTTTCAAATTCGGTAATCCCTGGGGAAAGATAAGAGAAAAAAGAGCAGACTGGATAGAGGGTAATGGTGTAAATATTCTAAAACCTGGTGAAAAGATAGAATTTCTCTATTTTGTAGGCTGTACGCCTTGTTATGAAACAAGAACTCAGGAGGTTGCAAAGGCTATGGTCAGGGTTCTTAAGACTGCCTCAAGTAACTTTGCAATTCTGGGAACACAAGAGACCTGCTGTGGCAATGAGATAAAAAGAATGGGTGAACTCGGTCTTTTTGAGATGTTAATGGAGGACAACACAAAGCTATTCAAGGAATTTGATATAGGGCTACTTTTCACCACATCTCCACACTGTTATAACACATTTAAGAATGAATATCCAGAGATAGGATTTGAAGTAGAGCACTATACTACAGTTATCAATAGATTTATAAAAGAGCAGCGTATAAAACCAAAAGGAAATTTTGAGAAGAAGGTTGTGTTTCAAGACCCTTGTTTTCTTGGAAAACAGAATGATATTTTTGAAGAACCGAGAGAGATCTTAGGAAATATTCCTGGTATTGAACTCGTTGAATTTGAGAGGTCAAGAGAGCGGAGTCTCTGCTGCGAAGGTGGAGGTGGTAGGATGTGGGTAGAGAGTGAATCAGATGCGGAACGGCTTGCAGCTACAAGGGTAAAGGATGCTGCTGACTTAGGAGTAGATGTTATTGCAACTGCCTGTCCATTCTGTCTTCTTACATTAGAAGATGCTGTCAAAACAACAAACCTTGAGGATAAAATCAGAGTGATGGACATAATTGAGATATTGGCTGAGTCAGTGAATTTAGAAACTAAAAATAAAGATTAAAGGAAAAAGTGAGATCGTTTCGTACGAGTCAAGCAAGAAGAAAAATTCGCAATGACACTCTCACACAATAATAAATAACTTAATTACCTAATTAATCAATAACTTAATAACGTTTTTTAGCATCGAAAAATTGGAAAGGAGGTATAATGAATATAGCAGTCTGCATCAAGAGGGTGCCTGAAACAGCAGAAGCAGCGGTAAATATTGATTCCTCTGAGAAGCGTATTGTTGAAGACCAACTCGTTTTTGACATTAATGAAGCCGATAACTATGCACTTGAAGAGGCGCTGCTTCTTAAAGAAAAGACAGAAGGCGATATTACGCTCTTCACAGTAGGACCAAAGGAAGCGGATGAAGTGATAAAAATGGGACTTGCAAAGGGTGCAACATGCGGAGTCAGAATAACGCCAGAAAACCTTGATAGCCTTGATTCATACACTATTGCAAAACTTCTTGCTGAGCCAATAAAGGAGGAAAATTTTGATCTCGTTCTTACTGGCTGTATATCGAGTGATGCAGGCAATTCCCAGGTAGGTGTTACGCTTGCTGAACTTCTTGGAATACCCCATGCAAGCCTTGTTATAAATATGGAGATAGAAGATGATAGTGTAACTGTCCAGAGGGAACTGGAAGGGGGACTTCTTGGGGAACTTAAGATAAAACTCCCAGCACTCTTTACCATTCAAACAGGTATAAATGAACCACGGTATGCGTCAATACTCGGTATTAAGAGAGCAGCACAGAAGGAAATAAAGGTCGTTGAGAATATTACAGTGGAAGGGATGAAAACGGAAATCGTTAGGATGTACTATCCACCAGCAGGAAAGATGGCTGAAATCCTCGAGGGTGGGGTAGAGGAAGTGTCGGGTAAACTCTGTGAAATCTTGAAAGGAAAGGGATTGCTATGACAAAGGATATTTTTGTTATTGCTGAGCATAGGAGAGGAGAAATAAGGGATATTACATTTGAGTTACTAACGAAAGGCTATGAATTGAGTAAGGATGGAGGTAGACTTCACACTGTCTTACTTGGGTTTCAGAACGAAAAAATGATAGATGAACTTAAACCATTTTCAGATGGAATTCTTAATATAGATGATGAAAAGCTGAAGGATTTTAATGCAGAATACTATCAGATGGTTCTCTCTAATCTATTACAGGAGAAAAAACCTTTCATTACACTTCTGGGACAAACCGCTTTTGGCATTGACTTAGCACCCAGTCTTGCTACTGCACTTGATATGCCCTATGCTGCAGATTGCATTGATATAGAGATTGATAAAGAAAGGGTTTATACTGAGAAGCAGATTTACGGTGGTAAGATTAGCTCAAGGGTTTCGCTCGTGGAAAATTGGGGTTATATGGTTTCAGTAAGACCCGGTTCGATTGCTCCTAAAGAAGGTGAACTAAAAGCAGAAGTCACTGCTATAACTTCTCCTTTAAAGGAAGAAATTGATTACAGGAGGTTTGTGCAGTATATTGAAGCAGCAAAGGGAGAGGTTGACATTACACAGGCAGAAGTAGTTGTTGGAATAGGGAGAGGGTTAAAGGAGGATAAAAATCTTCCTTTGATGGAAGAGTTTGCAAAATCCATAGGAGGTGTGCTTGCCTGTTCAAGGCCAGTCGTTGATGCTGGCTGGTTGTCAAAGGATAGACAGGTTGGTTCTTCAGGTAAGACCGTGAAACCAAAACTATACATTGCTGTCGGTATAAGCGGAGCATTCCAGCATGTTATGGGAATGAAGGGTGCGGATACAATTGTTGCAATAAACAAGGACCCAAATGCACCCATATTTACTGTTGCAGACTACGGTATTGTCGGTGATCTCTTCCAGATTATTCCAAAACTAAATGAAAAGGTTCTCGAAGTAAAATGAACATAGGTAGGAGTAGGTTCCACCTGAATATGTACGGTCGTAAATACTCGATGAACCCAGTCATTGCGGTTGAAATTAGGAAAATGGAGTAGCGAAACTTGTTTCGCACTGAGAAAACGGAAATTTTAAGATAAAAAATAGTAAATTGTAACATGATAAAGTCCGTTGAAATAGTGTTTAGAAGGTGTGAATTTCGCAATTTCCCAATTTTCTAATTTCGTGTTATAAGCATGCTATGCAGAGAATAGGTGTTTTTGTCTGTCATTGCGGCATTAATATTGCATCCACTGTTGATGTAAAGGATGTTGTCCGTTATGTGAAGCGTCTGCCCGGTGTCATCAATGCTGAGGATTATACATATTTGTGTTCTGATCCAGGACAGGAGTTGATTCGGGAACACATCAAGAAATTCAATCTTAACAAGGTTGTGGTTGCATCCTGTTCCCCTGCTATGCATGAGGTTACATTCAGGGAAGTAGTAAAATCTGCAGGACTGAACCCTTTCTGTTTTGAGATGGCAAATATCAGGGAACAGTGTTCCTGGGTTCACTTAGATAAGAAGAGAGCAACAGAGAAGACAAAGACAATTCTTTCTGGTGCAATAAGCAGGGTACGTCTACTTGAACCCCTTGAGGAAAAAACAGTTACAGTTACCCCATCGGTCTTAATTGTAGGGGCTGGAATAGCTGGTATTCAAGCATCGCTTGATATTGCAGATGCTGGCTATAAAGTCTATCTTGTAGAAAAGGAGCCTTCCATTGGCGGAAGGATGGCTCAACTTGACAAAACATTTCCAACACTGGACTGCTCTGCCTGTATACTAACACCAAAGATGTCTGAGGTAGGAAGGCATCCAAACATAGAA
>SOIS01000229.1 GCA_004375965.1 Candidatus Cloacimonadota bacterium
CTTGCAGGAACAAAATTTACATTGTAACAGCTGACTAACGACGTAACCTTGAAGAAAATATAAGCTTCCCTCTGTTTTAGATGTTGTAAAATTTTAGATTTCAGTTATAGTGTGGGGTTAAAGGAAGTTTCTTTAACCCCATACTTTTTTTGATTATACATTATTAATAAAACTTCAGAACACGTGCGAAGTTTCATTTTTTGTTTGACACTTCTAAATTTTTACCCTATACTGTTTTTATGAACAACAGGGATAAAGAAAGATTGAGAAGGATTCCTTCCATTGATAAAATTCTTTCCAAAAAAGAGATAAAACATTATCTTCAGAAGTTGCCGAGAAAATTTGTAAGGGAATGCTGTAACAAATTACTGAATGAAGTCAGGGAAGAAATTCATAGAAAAAGTAGAAGGGGATTCTCCCTTGCAAATTTTATAAAGGATTTAGATGCAACCCTTACAAAAGAGAGTTTCAGTATCAGAAAGGTCATAAACGCTACTGGTATTATTCTCAACACAAATCTTGGAAGGGCACCCCTGCCAGAAAACCTAATAGACATTATAAAGCCAATACTTACAGGATATTCAAATTTAGAGTATGACATTGAAAAGGGCGGTAGGGGTAAGAGATATGATCACCTTACAGGCTTATTAAAAGAGTTGACAGGAGCAGAAGATGCCCTTGTTGTTAACAATAATGCTGGCGCAGTTCTCTTATGCCTTGGTACATTTGCAAAAGGTAAAGAGGTAATTGTATCAAGAGGACAGTTGGTAGAGATAGGTGGCTCTTTCAGGCTTCATGAAATACTGAAGACGAGCGGAGCAGAACTTGTAGAGGTGGGAACAACAAATAGAACATATATAGATGATTTCAGAAGGGCAATCACAGCGGATACAAGAATGCTACTTCTAAGTCATAGAAGTAACTTCAGAATGGTAGGGTTTACTAACGACCCATCCATTGAGGATGTTGTCCTTCTCGGAAAAGCGAAGGGTCTTATAACAATGATGGATCTGGGAAGTGGACTCCTTATAAGTATGGAAAAAGCTGGATTTGAAAATGAACCAACTGTAAAGGAGATTGTAAAAAAGAGGATGGATATTGTGTCCTTCAGTGGTGATAAATTACTTGGTGGTCCTCAGGCAGGTATCATTCTTGGCAATAAGGAACTCGTTGCTATGATGAAAAGCAGTCCTCTTTCGCGTGCATTAAGAATAGACAAATTTACCATTTCTGCTCTGGAGGCAATTTTACGTATCTATCTCTATTCAGATAATCCTGTTAAAGAGTTGCCCGGTCTCAGCATGGCTTTTTTAACGGAGGATGTCATAAAGAGGAGGGCACTTGAATTAAAAAGGGGAATAAAGTTGGCTGCAAAGCAAAAGTTGAATGTTGAAATAGAGAAGGGATTTTCAGCAATGGGTGGTGGCTCTATGCCTGGTGAATTGATACCGACCTATCTTGTCACATTAAAACATAAGAGATTGAAAGAGACAAAGTTCCTGAGACTCCTGAGGGAGAATATTCCGCCTATAATTGCACGCATAGAAAAAGATAGGGTGGTAATGGACCCAAGAACAATCCATCCCAGCGAGATAAAAGATATAAAAAAGGCTATACAGTCTATTTGTGAAAAAAATTGAGCTCGTGTAAGTATACAAGAACATCAGAGTACAAGACATATTCCCTTCTTGTCATTGCTCGTCCACTGAAGGTGGGCGTGGCAATTTAAGGTGAGAATAAGAGATTGCTTCGATAGTAAATATGAAGGGATACTCGCAATGACAAAGAGAAAATGGGAAAGATTATAGGAACAGCCGGTCACGTTGACCATGGCAAGACTGAACTAATTAAGGCTTTAACAGGTATAGATACAGACCGTCTTTCAGAGGAGAAAGAGAGGGGTCTTACAATAGACCTTGGTTTCGCATACATAGACCTTGAAAAATCTGGAAGGATAGGGATAATCGATGTTCCAGGGCATGAAAGATTTTTGAAGAATATGCTCGCTGGTGTTGGTGGAATGGATGTTGTCATCCTTGTAATTGCTGCAAATGAGAGTGTAATGCCACAGACAAAAGAGCATTTCCAGATAATGAGATTACTTGGAGTGAAGGATGTAATCATAGGAATAAGCAAGATAGATACAGTGGATGAAGAGACGCGATTTATAGTAAAGGAGGAGGTCCAAGACCTTATTCATAATACACCCTATGAAGATTCTCCAATTGTAGAATTCTCGTCAGTAACAGGGGAGGGACTTTCTCAAATTACGGAAGTGCTCGATGAAAGGGTAAGTAAAATACGTGAGAGGGGTTCAAAAAACCAGTTTACAAGGCTTGCAATAGATAGATGTTTTGAACTGAAGGGCATAGGTACTGTTATAACTGGAACATTGCTCTCAGGGTCGATAGAAGAAGGAGAAGAGATTGTTATCCTTCCACCCGGACATAAAACAAAGGCAAGACAGATACAGGAGCATAATGTAAGGAAAAATAAGGTTTTAGCAGGGGAAAGGGTTGCAATAAATCTGCCAGGCATCGAAAAGAGGATGGTGGAAAGAGGAAACATTATTTCAAAGGAAGGTCAACTCAGCCAAACAGATAGACTGCTCGTTCTCATTGAACCTGTAAAAGAGACTGGGGATATAAAGGACTTGACAAGGGTAAGGATTTATCTCGGCAGTGGTGAATATCTTGGAAGGCTCGAGTTAATTGGTAAAAGAAAGGTTTCCTCTGATAAAAAATTCATCTCATTCCTTGTACTGGAAGAGAAGATCATCGCTTTAAGGAAAGACAAGTTTATTTTGAGAATGTATTCACCGATGAAACTCCTCGGTGGTGGTCTGATACTTGATGCATTTCCAAAGATAAAGAGAAGATTTTCTCAGGATGCATTAAAAGAGGTTGAAAAACTTATTGATGCATCTGATGGGGATACCTTGCTTTTTTACTTACATGGTAGTCATCTTCCAGGAGAGAATTTGCGGAAGAGAATGCAGTTACCTCCAGCTGAATTCAAAAGCATCTGTGATATTCTTCTTAAAGATGGGAGCATTGTTATTCTGGGAGATGAAATATTCTCGTCAAATGCACTCGAAGCAATAAAGAAGGATATTATAGAAAGAGTTGATAGGTTCCATAAGAAAAACCCGTTGAAGAAAGGTTTGGATAAAGAAGGTTTAAGGACTGCTTTAGATATAGAAAGAAACATCTTTGACCTACTACTTTCCTCTATGGTTGAGATAAAGGTGGAAAAAAATTATGTGAAACTTTCACATTTTACCCCTCAATTTGATGAAGAAACAAGTAAAAGAAAAAAAAGGATTTTAGCCTCTTTAAAGAAAAACCCCTTTAAACCAGATAAATTAGAAGAGGATGACCTTATCAGGAATCTTGTGGGGGAAGGCGAGATTGTAAAGATTAAAGAAAATATGTACTTCCATAGAGATGCAGTTGAACAGGGCGAAAAACTCATTCGAGAAGCTATTGAAAAGAGAGGACCATTAGGAGTAAGTGAAATTAAAGACCTGTTAAAGACGACGAGAAAATATATCATCCCTTTTCTTGAGTACCTTGACAGGATTAAGTTTACTGTGAGAAAAGGCGACCTACGTGACCTCTGGGAGAGGGAGATATAACGTTTGAGAATCGGAGAATGCGCGAATTTCAATAAAATTATCCTTAATTAGTGTACAAGCATTAGTTTTTCTGTTTTCGAATAATCTCCTAACTGAATTCTGTAGAAATATATCCCTGCAGGAGCTTTGTGTCCTCTTTTATCCCTTCCATTCCATTCGATAGTTTTATTTCCTGTAGTTTCAACTCTATCTGAAAGGTTCACAATTTTTTCACCTGCAGCTGAATAGATATCTATTACAACACGAGTTTTACTGGGTAAAGAATATTTAATCGTTACTCTACCAGATGAAGGATTGGGTTGAACAGATGAATGGATAAAAGGAGAAGGAACCTCTGTAATTACTTCTTCTATTCCTACATTTCCATCTGCTAAGGCATAAATCCAGCCATCACGTGTGCCCACGAGAATATCAGGATAACCATTGCCATCAATGTCCTCTATCCACCAGCAAGATTCGATGCAGCCGCTCATACTCTTTTGCCATATAACATCTCCTGTCGCACCATCTAATGCATAAAAGACATTGATATTGTATCCTGTTCCCCCCACTACATCACCGATTGCATCTCCTGTAATGTCCGGTACAGATACGCTTGCAAAGATCTGATCAGCTGCCGGTGTTGACCAGAGCGTACTGTCAGTTAGCCCGTCGATACAGTAAAAATTGTACATGGTTGTGCCAGAAGGAAGCAGTTCATCAAAACCATTCCCATTTACATCGGGTAGTATATTCAAATCAACAACAGTGCCACCAATATTCTTTGTCCATATTGTTGCCCCATTAACCCCGGAGAAAGCAGTAATTTCTCCTGCCATATTACCTGAAATTACGTCGTTAACAGTATCCCCATTTAAATCTCCTATGGTAATCACTGTCCATCCAGCTCCTGAAAGATTTTCGTCCCATATCTGATTTCCATTTATACCATTGAGTGTAATAACCTGAGTATTTCCATCACCAGTTCCAATAGCCACATCAGGTATACTGTCACCATTCAGATCGCCTATCTCACGTATCCCGAAAACAGCAGCTCCAATGTAAGGTTCCCAAATCTTAGTTCCTGTTGCACCACTGAAAAGGTAAGCACGGTCTGGAACAGAACCCGTAGAGGCTAATATGTCTATTACATTATCACCATCGATATCAGACATAGGAGCAACTTCATATACCCAGCCGCCACTGCCATATTCGTGGGTATCGTAATACCATATCGTATCACCTGTTGCACCTGAGATAGCAAAAACTGAGCGGGTTCCCCATATTGTCCCAAGAACTACGTCAGGTATAGAGTCTCCATCGAGGTCTGGAACGGAAATGAGACCTCTTTCAAGGTAACATGGATCAGCTGCAAATTTCCATATTGGATTTCCATTTATTCCTGATAGACAGTATAGTGTATCGTTCTCGCTTACCGCAATAACATCCTGATGATTATCACCATTCACATCTTCAATATTTTTGATTGATCGTATGTGCACCCAGAATGAGCCCGTTGCATGGTATGACCATAAAACGGTCTGTGCAAATAAACAATAGGGGAGAAGTAAAGCAATTGCCAAAAGAAAAACCAAAATTCTCATATCAACCTCCCAGTATTATGAATCTCATCTGATTGTTCACCCTATGAAATATTTCTTTCTTCAAATAACCCTTGTATATCACAGGGCAAGCCGATTTTTTTTGATAACACAGATTAGTTTTTGGTAGTGAAAATCGGAGTAATCAGCTTTTGCAATCTGTGTAATTAATTAGTTGAATAATAAAGAAAAGGATTAGAAATGTCAAGCAGATAATTATGAAGGAGAGAGACAATAGAAGTCAGAAGACAGAAAGAAGCGTAGGGCGTAAAGAGTAGGTAGTAGAGAGAAAAGGATAAAGGCAATAAGGATAAAGCGAACAGAAGCCAGAGAGCGGGGACAGAGGACAGAAAAAACAGTAGAGAGTAAGGAGTAGGGAGTAAAGCGTAGAGCGTAAAGAGTAAGGCGTAAAGAGTACACAGAAAGCAGAAGACAGTAGAGAGTATGACGCCCTTCGACAGGCTCAGGATTGAAGACAGAAGACAGAGGAGCAGAATATCAGATTATCAGAGAATCAGAGGTCAGAAAGGATAAGTAAAAGTCTAAAGAGTTATTGCTTCTTCGGAGCAGAAGTTAGGATTTAGTCATTGAAGTGAATGCTTCCTATAGAAGAGAAAACTTGATTCTGATTTTCCCCGAAGATTTTGCGCCTCTGGAATCAGTAACCTTGATAATAATATAGAATGTTGTGTCGCTGAGTGGCTTGGGTCGCCTCCATTGAATTATACCTGTGTTATCGATAGTCATACCAGGAGGTCCTTCCTCAATAAAATAGGAGATCCTATCACCATCCGGGTCTTCTACATTAATCTTACAAGTGAGGAGGTTATCTTTAATAACGGGGTAAGATGTTCCAAGAATTTTAGGGGGCAGATTCTGAACAATTATGCGTCTTGGAATTTCAAACCTTTCTCCAATTGTTTCACCATCATATGGAATAAGTTCTACCCTTATATTCTTATCTGCTTCGAGAAGTTGCCCGTCAATTATAGGATCGTTACCTATCAACTTATCATCCAGATACCAGTTATATTGTATTGTAATCTCATCATCATCTGCATCCTCAGTTTCAAAAATAATGGATAAATCAACCCCTTTATGGATGTTATCGGTTTGAGAAAAGTCCGCAAAGGTAATTCGTGGGGGTGAATTTTCTATTGTTACAGGTCCGAGTTTATAAGGTTCTGATTCCCTTCCAAGAGAGTCTGTCACACGTATCTCGCATACAATATTATCTTTTTTGTTAAAATAATCAGGTGGAAGTGAAGCAGTATTAATATCAGGAACCAACATACCGTTAACAAACCATTTGTATGATATAGATACAGGTAACGATGATGCAGTGGTTGCATACACCTTAGCAGGTTTTTCAACAGTATATTTTTTATTAAGAAACCTTGCATTTAGAATGCGAGGTGAATCGTTACCTGTATCTTTGCATCCAGCGCAAAAAAGGAGGAGAATTCCGAGAATTAATGTGTTTCGTGCCACCATAAGAGTTTTCTCCTAATGCCAATATCTGCTACTGGTTCAACAATTACCTCTCCAGGCAGGTTTATTATCTTAAACCCTTGTCCTGCTATGTCGAAGGTATATCGAGGTGCCTGAGGGAGCCCTGAACCTACGATTTCGGAAGGTGTAACATTTGAGTAAGAACCTGTTGCATAGTGTATCTTGTAAAGCCGTGCAACGCCACTTGCTTCAACGCAGGGATCGTTTAAATCGTAAGGCTGGAATGTTGTAAAGATAAGGGTATCCATGAGCACAATCGCGTAGGATGTTACTTTCTCCCCATCTCTTTTTCCTATGGAATCTGTGTTGTCGAAATCTGTAAAAACAATATACCATCCCTTATATGTCCCTGCTATAATCTCAGCCT
>SOIS01000091.1 GCA_004375965.1 Candidatus Cloacimonadota bacterium
AGGAGGGATTATGGACATAAAAGAGTTTAAAAAAATAGAAAAGAAATGGCAGAAAAGATGGAAGGATATGGAACTCTATAAAACACCTGAAAAACCAAAGAAAAAGTGTTTTCTCCTTGAGATGTATGCATACCCATCCGGTGACATTCATCTTGGACATTTCAGAAACTACATACTTGGCGATGTTGTCTGGCGTTACAAGGCAATGAATGGTTTTCAGATTCTTCATCCGTTTGGATGGGATGCTTTTGGTCTACCTGCCGAGCAGGCAGCCATTACAAACAAGGAAAGCCCACTTAAATGGACAATGGATAATATTGCAAAATCAAAGGAAACCCTCGAGCGACTTGGAATCAGCTACGACTGGAAACGTGAAGTGGCGACCTGTGACCCGGAGTATTATAAGTGGACACAATGGCTCTTTAAGAAACTCTATGAACATGGTCTTTGTTATCGGGAAAAGACCTTTGTAAACTGGTGTCCTGACTGCAAAACCGTGTTAGCGAATGAACAGGTTATTCAGGGAAGGTGCTGGAGATGTGACACAGCAGTCACAAAAAAGGAGACAGAGCAGTGGTTTATAAGAATCACGAATTATGCTGAAAGACTGCTGCTTGGACTCGATAAACTCGAAGAATGGCCTGAAAATCTGAAAACGATTCAAAGAAACTGGATAGGGAGAAGCGAGGGCTCTGAAATTGTGTTTAAACTTGAAAAAGGAAACATAGATCTTCCTGTCTTTACAACACGTTCAGATACAATTTATGGCGTTACATTCATTGTGATAGCCCCTGAGCATAAGATTCTTAGAGAGATACTCCCTCAAATGAAGAAAAGAGAAGAGGTGGAAAAGTATATCAATACATCACTGATGAAGACTGAGATCGAAAGAACAGATGTTACAAGAGAAAAGGACGGTATATTCACAGGTCTCTATGCGATCAATCCATTTTCAGATGAGAGGGTAGAGATATGGACAGCAGATTATGTACTATCCACCTATGGGACAGGGATTGTGATGGGAGTGCCAGGTCATGATCAGAGGGATTTTGAATTTGCACAAAAGTATCACATTCCCATTAAAGTTGTCATAAATCCCCCTGGAGGAGAATTAAGAGTTGAGGAAATGGAACAAGCCTATACGGAACCTGGAGTAATGGTTAACTCGGGCCCTTTTTCTGGTGTGGATTCGACCTCTGGAATAGAGAAGACCATAGAGTATATGGAGGAAAAAGGATTAGGAAAGAGAAAAGTAACGTACAAGATACGGGACTGGCTTATTTCCAGGCAGCGATACTGGGGTGCTCCAATTCCGATGATCCACTGTGATAAATGTGGAATCGTCCCTGTCCCTGAACATGAGCTTCCAGTGCTTCTTCCTGAAGAGTCTAAAGTAGACTTTGTACCGAAGGGACGTTCACCACTTGCAGATGTGGGAGAATTTTACAATACTGAATGTCCAAAATGTAAAGGAAAGGCACATAGGGATGTGGATACTATTGATACATTCCTTGATTCTTCCTGGTATTACCTGAGATACCTCAGTCCACATGATAACGATGAAATATTCAAGAAAGAAGAGGCGGAGAAGTGGCTGCCCGTTGACCTCTACATTGGCGGGATTGAACATGCAGCGGGGCATCTTATATATTACAGATTTATAACAAAGTTTCTCTATGATATTGGCCTTGTTCCATCTGATGAACCAACAATAAAAATGTTTAATCACGGGATGGTGCTCGATGAGCATGGTGATGTGATGAGTAAATCAAAAGGGAATGTTATATCACCACGGGAGCTGATCGATAAGGATGGAGTTGATATAGCAAGGGTTGCTCTCCTGTTCTTCGCACCGCCAGCACGGGAAATTCTCTGGCAAAACAAAGGGTTTAAGGGAGCACGAAGGTTTCTCACGAGGATTTATACACTTGTAAAAAAATACCTAAAAGATTATTCCGGGATGGATGCTAACGCATTACAAAAGAAGGAATACGAATTTTACCGTAGTATCGAAGAGACTATAAGGGATGTAACAGTGGATATTGAAAGGATGGATTTTAACACCGCCATAGCATCACTTATGGAACTGCTAAACAGAATGTATACCTTTGATAAAAAAGACATACCTATTTTTCAATACGCGATAAGGAAATTCAATCTGCTCCTTGCTCCATTCGCTCCGCACCTGTTGGAGGAGCTCTACAGCTGGTATGGAAAATCCGAATCCATATTCTATGAAACCTGGCCCTCCTATGATGAAAATGCGATAAAAAAGGAAGAAGTGACTATTGTTATTCAGATAAATGGAAAAGTCCGCTCAAGAATTGTTGTCCCAGCAAATAGAGAAGTTGACGAGGTGAAAAGAATTGCACTTGAAGAAGAAAAAATCAAAAAGTATACAGCGGGAAAGAAAATTAAGAACTTTATTTACGTGAAGGATAAACTCCTGAATATTGTCCTGTAACTATAGTAGGGGCGTTCACTTTTTTAGTTTGTGAAAATTTTCTCATTTTTCCCTTGACAATTAAATCTTTTTTATATATCTTATAGCGGTTATATAGCTCTTTGAGATGCCTATCAAAGACATCTTCAGAGATTTTGAGTCGCAACTTGAAAGTTACTCCTACCAATGATTAAATAGGGTGGGAATAGGTTTCAACTGCGATCTCTGCTCAAAAAGCGTAAAAAAATGTATAAACTAAAAACTGCATTAGAAAAAGAGAGAATAAAGCTTTTCTTCCCCCACTTTTCTCCTGATATACATACTATTACCAGAATAGAACCTTCTGCCTGCAGGGTAGCTTGTCCTGCTGGTGTGCAGGTGAAGGCTTATATCGGTCTAATAATAGCTGGTAAGTTTGAGGAAGCTCTGGAACTGATAAAAAAAGACAATCCCTTACCTGGAATATGTGGAAGGGTTTGCACACATCCCTGTGAATCTGAGTGTAATCGAAGGAAAGTAGATGAGGCTGTCGCAATCTGCGCTTTAAAAAGATTTGCGGCAGACTGGGAACTAAAAAAGCAGATCAAAAGAAATAAGCCTATCAAAAGAACAAGAAAAGAAAAAATTGCTATTATTGGCTCAGGTCCAGCAGGTTTAACCTGTGCCAATGATTTAATTAGAAAAGGATATGGAGTCACTATATTCGAAAAATTGCCTTTTCCAGGTGGAATGCTTACCGCGGGAATACCAGCCTATAGATTGCCGAGGGATGTTATAAATAAGGAAATTGAAGCAATCATAGATTTGGGGGTTGAGCTCAAGACCAACATTGAAGTTGGAAAAGATATTACCTTTGGTGAGCTGAAGAAGAAAGGCTACAAAGCCTTCTTTATAGCTATTGGTGCGCACATGGGGTTGAAGTTAAATGTACCTGGTGAGGGTGAATACAAAGGATTTATAGACTGTATAGATTTCTTAATGAGCGTCAATTCAGGTAATCACAAAAAACCCGGTAGAAAAGTGATTATCATTGGCGGCGGAAACTCTGCGGTTGATTCCTCAAGAACCGCTCTCAGGCTTGGATGCGACGAGGTTTATATTGTTTACAGACGCTCCAGAAAAGAGATGCCTGCAAATGTTTCAGAGATAGAGGAGGCTGAGAAAGAGGGCGTGAAAATTCGCTACTTGGCAGCTCCTGTGAGAATTCTTGGTGAGAATGGAAAGGTTACTGGAATGGAGTGCATAAAGATGAGATTGGGTGAACCCGATGCGAGTGGTAGAAGAAGACCTCTTCCATTAGAAGGAACAGAATTTATAATAGAGGCAGATACAATCATACCTGCCATCAGCCAGAAACCTGACCTCTCCTTCCTGCCCAAAGGACACAAGTTCAAACTTACCAAATGGGATACTTTCGAAGTAGATCCTGTTACATTTGCCACTAATAAACCAGGATTCTTTTCCGGTGGTGATGCGGTATTAGGTCCAAGCACAGTAATTGATGCTATCGCTCATGGACATTTCGCCGCCCATTCTATCGATAGATATTTGAGTCATAAGGATATTAAAAAAGGGATAAGTAAACCACAACCTGTAAGGGAATGGGGATTTGGACTGGAGATAGAGGACGAGATACCAATAAAAAGGACCTCTATTCCAAAATTGCCAATTAAAAAAAGACTGAAGACCTTTGATGAGGTTGATCTCTGTTTTACGGAAGAGCAGGCTATTGCCGAGGCAAAAAGATGTTTAAGATGTGGGCACTGCATTGAGTGCCAGGAGTGTGTATCTGGATGCAGCAGAAGATTGGTGATGCTGAGTTTTCCCCACAAAGGGATTGAGGAAATAGGCAGGAGTCCTGAATTTATCCTCAGGGTTCCAGCTAACCCTAATAAACTTCCTTTCGACGAAAGAACGAACGATATGGTTATCACCTGGAAGGATGAAAAAGAAAGAAAACACACACTCACACTCACATTGGAGCCCATAACCTGTTTTGTAGACCCAAATATGTGCAGGGGTTGTGGTAAATGCGAAGAGGTTTGTCTCTACGATGCTATCTTTCTTAGATCAACAAAAGATGGAATCCTTGTTTCGGAGATAAATGAAACCTTATGTAAAGGATGCGGGACCTGCGTCGCTGTGTGCAAAACGGGAGCCATTAAGGCGAGACATTTTACTGAAAAAAGGGTTGAACAAATGATCGAGAGTTGCCTTCATTCAGAATAGTATTTCATAATGAATAATGGAAAAAAAGCACGAAGGATTTAAACCAAAAATTATTGCCTTTGCCTGTCACTGGTGTGGTGTTGGAAAGAATGAAATTAACGCGATTGAGGATTTTCCTGATTTCAGATTGATAAAACTTATGTGCTCTGGAAGAATTAACACCTCTCTTATTTTAAGAACTTTTGAGAAAGGGGCAGATGGAGTAATAGTCTTTGGATGTCCAGAGGACAAGTGCCATTACAATTTTGGAAATAGAAATGCTGAAGAAGAATCACAAATTATAAAGGAGATGATTAAACTCCTGGGAATAGAACAAGAGAGGTTTATTCTGGAACTGGACTTTTTCAGTGAGGATGATAAACTCGATTCTGTGGTAAATGGGTTTGTTGAAGGAATTAAGAAGCTTGGACCAAGTCCAATAACTTAATCACATGAAGAAAGATAGAAACGTTGATAAATTTGTCGTTACAAGGCAGCAAAGCGAGTTAAAATTATGAAATTTTGGAGAAAACCATTAGATATTGACGAAATAAAGATCCCTAAAGGTGAAGTGCACATTATTAAGGATCGATGCAAAGGTTGTGGTTTCTGTGTAGAATATTGTCCAAAGGAAGTGCTCGAGATATCAGAGGAGTTTAATAAAATGGGGTATCATCCACCTTATGTAAAGAATCCTGATAATTGTTTGAATTGCCACCTTTGTGAAATGCTCTGCCCTGATTTTGCTATCTACTGCATAGAAAAGGTAGAAGAAGAAGGGATAATTGCATAAAAAGTGAGTAATCCAACTCTATAAGATCGTGGAAGGAGATAATTTGAAAACCAACGATAAAGGTGTTTTAACAGGAACTCACAATCTCAGCGGAAACCAAGCATGTGCTGAGGGAGCCCTTGCAGCAGGATGTAGGTTTCTCTCTGCTTATCCAATTCCACCATCCATTGAAGTGATAGAGAGATTTACCCAGAGGGTAAAGGAAGTTGACGCAATTTTTATTCAGATGGAAGATGAAATCTCCGTTCTCGCTGCGGTCTTAGGAGCCTCCTGGGCAGGTAAAAAGGCAATGACAGTTACTTCAGGACCTGGACTCTCTCTTATGATGGAACATATTGGTCTCGGGGTGATGCTTGAAACCCCTTGTGTAATTGTTAATGTCCAAAGGTGTGGACCATCTGAAGGTACTCCGAATTCTCCTTCTCAGGGAGATGTAATGCAAGCACGCTGGGGTTCACATGGTGATTACGAAATTATAGTAATCTATCCCAACTCTCCACAAGAGATGTTTACACAAACTATTGAGGCATTTAATCTGTCAGAAAAATACCGAACCCCTGTAGTAATTTTGTCTGACGAATCTATCGCAAGAATGGTTGAGAAGGTTGTTATTCCACCGGCAAGCAAGATTAACCTCGAACCAAGAAAGCATTATAAGGGTCCAAAGAATAAATATCTACCGTTCAAATACGACAAGGACCTTGTGCCACCAATGGTAAATGCAGGCGAAGGTTACAAGTTTCATATCACCGGGTTAACCCACGATGAAAAAGGTTACCCTGTTATGAATGAAGAATGTCAGGAACTCAATGTTCATCGGCTTGTTAGAAAAATCCGTAATTATGTTGATAATATCATTAACATAGAAGAAAAAAACCTTTCCGATGCAGAAATTGTTGTAGTCTCTTATGGAATAACCTCCAGAACTGTGGATAAAGCATTGAAGCAAGCCCGAAAGGATGGAATAAAGGTAGGAAGTTTACGGCTCATTACTATATGGCCATTTCCTGATAAAGAGATAATGAAACTCTCCAAAAAAGTTAAGGCATTTATTGTTCCTGAACTGAACTTTGGGCAGATTCTCCTTGAGGTTCAGCGGTGTAACTATGGAAATGCGAAGATCCGCTTTGTTGAGTATGGTCATGAGGAAATCCAAAATCCAGATCCAATCCTCAATGCAATAAGGAGTTTAACGAAATGAAAAACGTAAAACATCCAATGGACTTTTACCTTAGAATGGACAGGATGCCCCATATATGGTGTACCGGTTGTGGAATAGGTCTTACTGCTACAGCCTTTGTTGCAGCTATGGAGAAAGCAAAACTTGATACGAATAAGGTATGTGTAGTCTCAGGGATTGGTTGTACAGGGAGATTTGCTGGTTACATCAAACTCGATTCATTTCACACAACACATGGTCGTGCAATTCCTTTTGCAACAGGTCTCAAACTCGCAAATCCCGAACTAAAAGTGGTCGTTGTTTCAGGAGATGGCGATTTGATTTCAATTGGAGGTAACCATTTCATACACGCTGCGAGAAGGAATATTGATATGGTTGTGATATGTGTCAATAACTTCATCTATGCAATGACAGGTGGACAGGTTGCTCCAACGACACCTCTTACAGCATACACTACTACCTCTCCTTACGGTAACTTTGAGCCTCCATCCAATATTCCTCAGATTGCAGAATCATCGGGTGCAGTATATGTAGCACGGTGGACAGCACTTCACATACGAAGGTTAACTAACTCAATATTTGAGGCATTAAATAAACCTGGGTTTACTGTAGTTGAGGTCATCTCGCCCTGTGCACAGTATTATTCGAGGATTAACAGATTAGGAGATGGGCTTGATATGATGAAATTCTATCATGAAAATTCACAGATAAAACACTGGGAGCCAACAGACAATCTTTATATCGATTACCAGAAAGAGATTATTGTTGGGAAGTTTGTTGATAGAGAAAGACCAACTTACAGCGAATCATACAAAAAATGGCTTGGCGAATGAAATCTTATATGAGCAAAAAGCCTTCACAAAAAAAAGAGAGGGGGGGCTGTCATTGAAAGCTAATCCCAAAGATGTTCGTACCGGTGTTTTCTATATTGATGGCGACGTTGCCGCTGCTGAAGGAGCTCTGGCAGCTGGTTGTAAATTTCTGGGCGGCTATCCCATTACACCTTCAACGGAGGCAGCAGAAGCTTTTGCACGAAGGGCACCACAAGTTGGAGCTATGTTCATACAGATGGAAGATGAACTTGGCTCTATAGCAACTGTTATGGGTGCATCTCTCTCAGGACAGAAAGCTATGACAATCACCTCTGGCCCCGGTTTCTCGCTTATGATGGAAACCATTGGATTTGGAGCAATGTTAGAAATACCTTTCGTTATTATCAACATTCAGCGGAGTGGACCTTCTACAGGTTTACCAACCCGCACCGGTCAGGCAGATATGATGCAAGCACGGTGGGGTTCACATGGAGAATATGAGGTCATTACCCTCTCCCCAGACTCACCACAGGAGAGTTTTGATTTTACTATTAAAGCATTTAACTTAGCCGAGAAATACAGAGTTCCTGTTATGTTGATGTCGGATGAATGTGTTGGGCATATGACTGAAAAGGTTGAGATCCCTGAAGCTGATAAGATTGATTTAGAACCAAGAAGGTTGTACAAGGGTCCTAAAGATAAATATATACCGTTTAAACCAGACAAAGACCTCGTTCCTCCAATGGTGAAAGCTGGTGAGGGTTATAAACTCTATCTTTCCCCGCTTTCCCATGACCAGAGGGGTCATCCTTTATTAAGCCAGAAGTCAACCACAAGGAGAATCGTTGATAAGATTAGGCTTAATGCAGATGATATTATTGAGACAAAAGAGGATGGATTAGATGATGCTGAAGTCGTGGTTGTATCTTATGGGATAACTTCAAGGGTTGCATACAGAGCAATTGAGCAGGCAAGAAAATCAGGGATAAAAGTTGGGATTTTCAGGCTTATAACAGTATGGCCATTCCCTGATAAAAGAATAACTGAACTTGCAAAAAGAGTGAAGGGTTTTGTTGTTCCAGAAATAAACTACGGTCAGGTTGTGTTTGAAGTGGAAAGATGTGTTCATGGAAATGCAAACGTCGTACTTGTTCCCCATGGAGGAGGATGGGTTCATAACCCGGATGACATACTTGGAGCCATTAAGAAGATTATAAAAGCGAAGAAGAAATACGAAGGTGTTTTTGAATATAAGACTGAATTAGAAAAGTTAATCTTTGGAAGTGGAGCATAGAAGAAATGAAACAACATCCAATCCTTAGTGCACTTGTTAATGCCATAAAGAGTTCAGGAGTTGACAAAAACAAGGTGTGTGTGGCATCGGATATCTTTTATTCCCCGCAGGAAATAGAACCCCTCGGATTCGACTTCTTCCATACACCTCGCGGAAGACCGATTCCATTTGGAACAGGACTAAAACTCGGTAATCCAGAATTAAAGGTTGTTGCTTTGACGGGTGACTTATCGACATTAGGAGGGAACCATCTGGTCCATGCCGGAAGAAGGAACATGGAACTCGTTACAGTGTGTATCAATAACTTCGTCTATCCTCTCAAACCTGGTAAAGAGTCAACAAAATATATGTTCTCCACCTATTCAAATTTTGAACGTCCGTTTAATATTCCGCATCTTGGAAGATCGTGTGGCGCAGTATTTGTCGCACGATGGACAGCATTGCACACAAAAGAACTATCAATGTCCGTGGCAAAGGCTCTTAACAAACCAGGTTTTTCTGTTATTGAAGTAATTTCACCTGGGGGAAATTATTTTGCTGGAATCGATTCATTAGATGAAGAGTCAGATTTGATAAAATACTGGTACAAACATTCTGTGATAAAAAACGGGGAAGACACAATGAATCTTGAGATAGAGAGTGGAAAGGAAATCATAGTTGGAGAATTCATAGAAAGAGAACGTCCAACATTTATCGATTCATATAATGCAAGACTTTCTGAAGTTATGGGTAATAAATTTGTTCCTTATGGAGGTAAAAGTGACTGAGATTAGATTTGGAGGATTCGGCGGACAGGGAATTATCAGATCCGGTATTATTGTAGGAAGAGCTGCTTCCATTTACGATAACAAGTTTGCTACTATGAATCAGTCATTTGGACCAGAGGCGAGGGGAGGAGCATGCAGTTCCCAGCTCGTCATATCAAAAGATAGGGTTCTCTATCCATATGTTACAAGGAGCGATATTCTCGTTGCATTGTCTCAGGAAGTATATGAAAAGTTTGAACCAGAACTGAAAGATAATGGCTTACTTCTTTATGACTCAGACTTAGTCGAATTAAAGAAAACGAAAAGAGTTAAGCCTTACTCTATTCGAGCAACCAAATTTGCAGAGGAATTGGGAAATCGAATCATTGCAAATGTTGTCATGCTCGGTTTCCTTACCGCTATTACGAAAGTAGTATCGGTAGAAGCAATGAAGAAAACGATTCCAGCATCAGTACCCGAAAGATTTATCGAACTCAATATCAAGGCATTTGAAAAAGGCTACGAGCACGGTATCAAACAGGTCAAAAAAACAAGGAAAAAGTTAACTACAGATAACAGTGCAACCACGTACAAAAAATGAGATTGCTTCATTTGTGAATATGAGTAGCTTACTCGCAATGACACCGTTCTTTCGTCACCTATAAAAATGCGTCTATACTTTCATAGTATATTAAACAAAAAAGATAGGAATCAGTGTGGCTACAGTATATGAAATAATCAGAAAAACAGAAGCATATCTCTGTCAGGACTGTGGTAAATGCAGCAGTGTTTGTCCTATCTCAAGATTAAATAGCGGTTACTCACCGAGAAGGCTTCTTACAACTTCACTCAAGGATGAAGAAAAGAACATAATCTCAAATAAGGCAATCTGGAACTGTCTTACCTGTGCAAGATGTTTAGAGGTATGTCCACAAGGTATTGATTATATGGAGCTTACAAAGGGGTTCAGAGCAGTAGCTCATAAAGAAGGGGAGGAGACCGTTTGTTCCCATGGTGGAGCTTTCCAGTCCCTTATGAGAATAATGACAAGCAAAACATTACAGCAAAATAGAATGGGCTGGATCCCTAAATCTGCAAAAATAAAAACAGAGGGGGATATTCTATACTTTGTTGGCTGCCTTCCATATTTTGATGTTTTCTTTTCTGATATTGGTGTTAAAACCCTTGATGCTGCAGTAAGTACTCTTATACTATTAAATAGTATCGGGATAGAACCAGTCATACTACCCAATGAAAGGTGCTGTGGACACGATCTTCTATGGGGTGGGGACTTAGAACATTTTCGTAAATTGGCAAAACACAATATAAAAGAAATAAAGAAATCTGGTGCAACAAAGGTAGTCTTTACCTGTGCAGAATGTTATCGTACATTCAAGGTTGATTACGCGAATTATCTTGGACCTTTAGGATTCGAGGTAGAACATATAAGTACATTCCTTCTCCCATATATAAAGGAAGGGAAGATTTCATTCAAACCAACTAAAAAAAGGGTTACCTACCAGGATCCCTGCAGACTCGGGAGACACATGGGAATATATGATGAACCACGGGAACTGTTGAATGCTATCCCTAAACTCGAACTTATAGAAATGGATAAGAATAAGGCGAACGCGCTCTGCTGTGGAACAACTGCATGGCTCAACTGTGACATATTTTCAAAGAGAATGCAAACACAAAGACTGCTTGATGCAAAAAAAACAGGTGCTGATATGCTAACAGTTGCCTGTCCAAAGTGTGAAATACATCTGAAGTGTACACTCAACGAAAAAACAAACGAACCTATGCAAAAAATTGATATTAGATATTTCACAACCCTATTAAGTGATAATATCAAATGAATCAGACTGAAGACCTAAGACTTAAGACCAAAGACCTTAAACAAGGAAAATTTATAAAAAGCATCAAAGAGATTGAAAAAGTCTTATGTCTCTGGTCTCATGTCTTATGTCTAAAATAAGGATAAGGAAGGGAGGTGAATTCAGTGCCTGATGACAATTTAAGGATAGGTGTTTTTGTCTGCGAATGTGGTGTAAACATTGCCGCAACTGTGGATTGTGATGAAGCTACAGAGTTTTCAAAAGGACTTCCTGGCGTAGTATTTGCTATTAAAAACAAGTACACATGTTCTGAACCCGGACAACAGGAGATAAAAAAAATGATAGTTGAACACAAGCTTAACAAAGTTGTTATCGCCTCCTGCACCCCGAGAATGCACGAACCTACATTTAGACACTGTGTCAGTGAGGCAGGATTAAATCCATACTTAATGGAAATGGCAAATATCAGGGAACAATGTTCCTGGGTTCATAGTGCAGACAAGAAAAGGACAACAGAGAAAGCAAAGGACATTATAAAGGCAGCCGTTGCAAGGGTGAGAAACCTTGAGTCACAGACAGAGATTGAAGTTCCTGTTACACAGCGTGCACTTGTTATAGGCGGTGGTGTTGCAGGTATGCAGGAAGCCCTTGATCTTGCAGATACAGGTTATCCAGTCTATCTCGTTGAGAAGAGCCCAACCATAGGTGGAAAGATGGCTCAGTTAGACAAGGTCTATCCGAGTATGGACTGAGCAATATGAATCCTCGGTCCGAGGATGATGGATGTCGGTCGACATCCCAATATTACACTCCTGACATACTCCGAAGTTGAAGATGTTTCAGGATACATAGGAAATTTCAAGGTAAAGATGAGGAGAAAGGCAAAGTATGTAGATGAAAGCACCTGCAATGCCTGCGAGGAATGTGTAAAGGTTTGTCCAGTTGTTGTTCCAGATGAATTTCAGATGGGCTTCGCCTCAAGAAGGGCTATCTACATCCCATTTCCCCAGGCAGTTCCATCGTCCTATCTAATCGATATGGAAGCCTGTCTTGGAAATTTCCCTATAGCCTGTGGTAAGTGTATGGATGTATGCGATCAGAATTCAATAAATTACGATATGAAGGATGAAATTATAGAAGTGGAAGTAGGCACAATCATTGTTTCACCAGGCATTGATATGTATGACCCGACTGAACATGATGAATATGGTTACACAAAGTTTGAGAATGTATTGACAAGTATGGAATTTGAGAGACTCATGGGACCAACGGGACCGACAGCAGGAGAAATAATCAGGCCATCTGATAGAAAAATGCCCAGAACAGTTGGATTCATACAGTGTGTTGGCTCACGGTCAAGGAAAAAGGGTAATCCTTACTGCAGTAATATTTGCTGTATGAATACAGTAAAAGAAACCCTTCTTTTAAGTGAGTACTCTTCTGATATAAAATCAAAGGTTTTCTACATGGATATGAGGACGTTTGGAAAAGGCTTTGAGGACTTCTTGAAGAGGAGTAAGGAACACGGTGCAATATATATAAGAGGTATTCCAGGAGAAATCGAGGAGGACCCAAGAACAAAAAACCTAATTTTGACTATCGAAGATACGATGACTGGCAAGATAGAACAGCACGAGGTGGAGATGGTAGTTCTTGCAACAGGCATTACTCCGAGGGTTGATAGCGAAGGTATCAGGAAATTGCTAACCCTGACAACAACCTCGGATGGATTCTTGATGGAGCAACATCCAAAATTGAAGCCAGTTGAAGCCCCCACTGCTGGTGTTTTTCTTTCAGGTTGTGCAGAATCACCAAAGGATGTAAGAGAAAGTGTTCAACAAGCAGGAGCAGCTGCAGCAAAAGCTCAAATACTGATGGGTCAGGGAAAGGTCAAAGTAGAAGCAATTACAGCGAGTGTTGACTCTGAACACTGTACATGCTGTGGTATCTGTGCAAAGGTTTGTCCATATTCAGCAATAACGGTCGACGTTAAGAACAAGATACCTGCAACGGTTACAGAAGCTGCCTGTCATGGATGTGGTACATGTTCTGCTGAATGTCCATTTGATGCAATAACGATGAAGCATTTCACAGACAAACAGTTATTGTCTATGGTAGATAACTATCTTGAAGAAAAGCAAAAAGAGAAAATCATTGTCTTTGCCTGTAACTGGTGTTCTTATGCTGGTGCTGATTTTGCTGGTATCTCACGGCTGCAGTATCCGGATACCTGCAGAATTATAAGAACAATGTGCAGCGGTCGTGTTGACGAGAAATTTGTACTTCGTGCTTTTGAACTTGGTGCTCCCATAGTTCTCGTATCCGGTTGTCATTATGCGGATTGCACGTATATAAATGCAAACAGATGGGCGCAGTTGAGGGTGGAAAAACTCTGGAACAAGCTCGAAAGACTTGGAATCAGACCCGAAAGACTTCAACTTGAATGGATTGCAGCAAGCGAGGCAGTGAAGTTCGCAAAAGTAATGAAAGAAATGGAAGAGATGAGAAAAAAAGTGACAATCGAAGAGATAAAAGAGACAGAGAAAATACTAAAGCAAGAGAGGGAAAAGAAGGAAGCAAGGGAGAAGAAAAAAAAGAAAAAATAACATCCTCTTAAAATCCCTTTTAAACAAAATCTCTGTAGCGTTGGGGCTTGTCCCCAACATTGATAAATCGAGATTGCTTCGTTTGGGATTATGAGAGTTTACTCGCAATGACATCCTTTTGACTTTTCTTTAGTTTTAGTTTGGAGTCAGAAAATTATGGCAGAAGATAATAATACAAAAATGAAGTGTATGCGGTGTGGGCATGAGTTTTTTGGACACTATGAGAAGGGTGTTGCAGAAGAAAGGTCCTGCCCAAAATGCGGAAGTTTCAGTGTCCGCCCACTACCTGAAAAAAAGAAACCCACTGGATAAATTTGTTTCTGGAGTGAATCAAGCTGGGTGATGATCATGTGGGTTGGGAAAGCTTGACTCGCTTAAACATACCTCTTACTTGCCGAGAATGTCTCCTGACATTGCATGCAACGACACTGTCGTTGCACTCCAAATCGGAGTAGCGAAACTTGTTTCGTGTTGTGGAGTACCAAGACTTGTCTTGCGCAGATAATCGCAGAGCAAGCTCTGCTACTCCAAGAAAACATTATCTCTATAAATACTTACCATGACATTTTTTGAATTTTTTTCCACTCCCACAGGGACACGGGTCATTTCTCCCTACCTTTTTGCCCTTTTTTCTCATCTCCTCATAAACCTGCAGAAATTTCCTGTCATTCTCATTCATTGGTCTATCTATGTTTTTTTGCACCTTTGCACTGATACTCTGCTGTGGTGCACCAACAAGGGCTGGTTCTCTTTTTTTCTTTGTAATAGCCGAACCAGCCTCCGGTTTTATTGAAACGCCCTCTACCCTTACAAGCTTGGGAGCATCGGGCGACTCTATCCTTATCCTGAAAAGGAATTTTATTACCTCATCATTTATTCTGCCGAGCAATTCCTCGAACATTCCGAATGATTCCCTTTTATACTCAACAAGTGGGTCCTTATGTGCATAGCCCCTCAAACCGATTCCTTGTTTGAGCGCATCAAGTTCATAGAGATGCTCTCTCCACTGCGTATCAATAACCTGAAGCATTACCCTCCTTTCAAGTTCCCTCATTTGCTCATCACCGATAAGTTTCTCTTTCTCACTGTATATCTCTTTTATTTTCTTCTTCAATTCATCCCTTAAGGTTTCACTTTTAATTGTATGCATCTCTTCCTTTTTTATTCTCCAGTCTATTAAAAAGAGATTAAGCAGCTCTTCTTGGAAACTTTCCCAATTCCATTTATCTGGATATTGTCTTGAGTCTGTATAGGCATCAATAATATCATCGACAATATCATCAACCATTTCTTCTATTTTTCCCTTAATATCCATACCGTCAAGGATTTCATTTCTCATTCCATAGATCGCTTCTCTCTGTTTATTCATAACATCGTCATAATCAAGAAGCCTTTTCCTGACCCCTGCATTCATTCCCTCAACGGTTTTTTGGGCTGCTTCGATTCTCCTTGTTACGAACCTGTTCTGTATTATTGGTTTGTTATCCTCAACACCAATTCTGTCCATTATGGCAACAAGTTTGTCAGAACCAAAGAGCCGCATCAGGTCGTCTTCAAGGCTGAGGTAGAAGCGGGAAGAACCCGGGTCTCCCTGCCTGCCTGACCGTCCCCTCAGCTGTCGATCTATTCTCCTTGATTCATGTCTCGCTGTTCCAATGATATGGAGTCCACAGGGCATGTCTGCTCGACACTTTTTCTCCATTTCAGTGTCGTGCTTACCATCAGGAGAATCAAAGAGAACATTGCAATAATCCTTGCACTTTACCACTCCACTACCGAGTTTAATATCGGTTCCACGACCTGCCATATTCGTTGCAATCGTAACCATACCGGGTTCACCTGCATACGCTACAATCTCCGCCTCCTTCTGGTGATGTTTTGCATTTAATACATGGTGTTTTACTCCCCTTCTTTTCAACATACGACTGAGTGTCTCTGATACATCCACGGATACTGTTCCCACAAGAGTAGGTCTTCCCATCTCATTCATTCTTATAATCTCTTCAATAACCGCATTGTACTTTTCCCTTTTTGTTTTAAAGATAACATCGTCGTAATTTATCCTCCTTACTGGCATATTCGTGGGTATAACCACAACATCAAGTTTAAATGTATTTTCAAATTCAGCTGCTTCTGTCTCAGCTGTTCCTGTCATTCCTGCAAGTTCCTCATACATCTTGAAATAGTTCTGCAAAGTAATAGTTGCAAGTGTCTGTGTCTCTTTCTCTATCGTAACGCCCTCCTTTGCTTCAAGTGCCTGATGCAATCCTTCTGAATACCTCCTTCCGGGCATTAGCCTACCGGTGAACTCATCAACAATGATAACCTTTCCATCCATTAATACATATTCTTCATCCTTCCTGAAGAGTTCGTATGCCTTCAGCAAATTATCACGGTTAGTTTTTTCTTTCATTTTCTCTGCATAATCAGTATGAATTCTATCTTTCTCGACCGCTTTTTCCCTTGGACTCAGACTCTCATCCTCATCAATCTTACCTATCTTCTCTGCAAGATCAGGGAGTTCAAAAACTCCAGGGTCGTCGGGAGAAAGGAACTTCATCCCTTTTTCAGAGAGTTTTACAGTACTCTCTCGGTCCTCTATGGTGTAGTAAAGTTCTTCATCAATCTCATGAAGTTTCTTATCCCTCATCAATTGTAATTCAAGTGCCTCTATCATTTTCAGGACACCCTTTTCTTTTTCTAATTTCATCAGTTTCTTGTTCCTGGGTGAACCCCTCTTCGCCAGGAGAAGCTTATAAGCTACTTCCTTATCTTTCCCTTCCTTAAGTAGTTTTTCACCCTCTGCAATGATACGGTTTACATAAGGAATCTGGGCACGATACAGCCGTTCTACCCTTGGTTTCCATTTATCGTACATATGTGTGGAATGCTCAACTGCTCCAGATATTATTAACGGTGTCCTTGCCTCATCAACCAACACACTGTCCACCTCATCCACTATTGCATAGTAGTGTCCTCGCTGTACCCTGTGTTCAGGAACTACTGCCATATTGTCCCTCAGATAATCAAATCCAAACTCATTGTTTGTTCCATAGGTTATATCACAGCTATACTCGATCTTTCTCTCCTCTGGATTCATACCAGCTTGAATCACACCTACAGAGAGACCAAGAAATTCATATACCTTGCCCATCCATTCTTTATCCCTTCTTGCAAGATAATCATTGACAGTAACAAGGTGAACACCTTTACCTGTAAGTGCATTAAGATAAAGAGGCATGGTAGCAACCAGTGTTTTACCTTCACCCGTTGCCATCTCTACTATCGTTCCCTGATGAAGAACTATTGCGCCCATAAGTTGAACATCGAAGGGAACCATATCCCATTCCTTTTCTATACCTGTAACATCCCATTTCTTTCCAAGCAGTCTCCTTGTCGTCTCTTTTACCAAAGCAAATGCCTCAACCATCAAATCATCAAGTGTTTCACCTTCGTTAATCCGTTTTTTGAATTCCTCTGTCTTCTTTGGAAAATCCTCATCTCGGAGTCCCCTTAACTTTTCAAGTTCATTATTAATCGCATCTACTTGAGGTATCAGAGATTTCAGTATTCTCTCATTTCTTGTCCCAAACACCTTAGTTAACAGATTTGGCATGTATTGCAACCTCCTTTTTCAATATAGTATACCTTATTAATATAACACCATTTAATAATTTTTTCAAGGAAAAAATTTACACCCACTTTTATTCTCACCTATCACTGATTTCTTTAGCTATCAACAGGTGAGGCTTGCCGTCCTCGTTTTCTCTTGTGAGCCAAGATGGTTCACCTGTTGTTAAATACATCCTTTTATTCTCGTTTTTTAGATTGACAAATGAAGAATTTTGGTGTAAAAAAAACCAATGAAAAATTATGCAGAAGAGATACATAAAAAAAGCTTTATTGTTGACCTCCATTGCGATACAGTAGGAAAGATTCTTAAAGGAATAGACATAAGAAAGGATAATGAAGAAACACAGATTGATATACCAAAACTTAAGAAGGGTGGAGTAAACCTGCAGGTCTTTGCCTCCTGGATTAATCCACAATATGCACCCCACCACTGTGCAAGAAGGGCGTTGGTACTCATAGACAGAATATTAACACTCATAGAGAACAACTCCGAACTTTTCCTCATAAGGCATCCTGAGGAACTTAAGTATCTTAAAAGAAGGGGAATAGGCATCCTTCTTGCAATAGAAGGAGGAGATGCTATTGAGGGTAGTATTGAACTTTTAAGAGACTTTCAGAGATTGGGTGTTAAAATACTTACACTGACCTGGAACAAGTCGAATCTAATTGGTGACGCTGCCCTTGATTCTACAAAACCACACAATGGACTTTCAAATTTTGGGAAACAGGTTGTGAAAGAGATGGAGAAACTTAACATGATAATAGATATATCCCACTCATCAGAGAAAACCTTCTGGGATATCTATGAAAATACAGAAGCCCCTTTTATTGCATCACATACAGGAGCATACGCCATACGAAAGCACAGAAGGAATCTTAAGGATGAACAGATAAAAGCAATTTCAGAAAGGGGAGGAATTATTGGCGTCTTTTTCCTTCCTTACTACATTTCAAGAGAGAGTCCTGTAAGGGTTAAACATGTTGTTGACCATATAGACCATATAAGGGAGATCGGGGGAATAGATGTACTATCTCTTGGCTCTGATTTTGATGGCATGTCAAAGAGAGTAAAAGGCCTTGAACATGTGGGTAAACTTACCTCCCTAACTGAGATGCTTCTTAAAAGGGGCTATAAAGAGCATGATGTAAAGAAGATACTTGGACTTAACTTTTTGAAACTTTTTAATAGGTTAACGTGACAGGTAAGAATTGGAAGCAGGAATTTCCAGGAAATCTCAAAATTTTTATTGACAAAATGTTTATTTTATGACAAAATAAATTAATATTAATGAGGAAAAAGAAGGAAAAGAAAATAAACAATAACATCAGAAACTGGATATTTTTGAAAATTTAAGGAAAGGAGCCAAATTTATCTTGCCTCTTCAGGATGATGTTATATTATACATTTCAATATGTTTACTCTCTTATTTGATAGGTGATATACCCTTTGCCTTTATCTTTTCCAAAATGGTAAAAAGGATCGATATTCGATATGAAGGCGAAGGGAATGTGGGAGCACGAAACGTATTACACATCATTGGGAAACCTTATGGCATCCTCGTTGCCCTGCTTGATTTTTCAAAAGGCTTTGTGATTGCACTCCTATGTCTATCCTTCAAGCTTCCTTTCTATATTACTGTTATTGCTGGATTCTCTGTTGTTCTTGGACACGATTTTCCAGTATTTCTGAAATTCAAAGGTGGAAAGGGAGTTGCTACAGCACTCGGTTTTCTTTTAGGATTATACCCCATCCCAACATTTGCTACACTCTTTCTTATGCTTATCATCTTTTCCATAAAAAGATACTACCTTTTTGCTATGGCAATAGGAATAGCAAGTTTACCTGTTTTATGGATGCCTCTCTTTAAGCATAGCATTAAAGAAATCATATTTACTGTATCCTTTCTCTCATTCCTTGGGATAAAAAGAATCATTGATATACCCCATATGAGAAGAGTCAGAGAAACATCAGGATGGGACAAAAGATGATATTGTATAACAGTATTATTACAATCGCTCTTTTCGCAATCCTCTTAAATCTTCTTAATAATTTCAGGTTATTAAAACCCATCTCAAAGCGGGGAAAATCACATACAAAACCTCCACTTGTTTCAGTCCTTGTCCCTGCACGGAATGAGAGTGAAAATATAGAAAAATGTATTAACTCTCTCGTAAATCAGGACTATCCAAATTTTGAACTCATTGTTCTTGATGACAATTCAGAAGATGATACATTAATAAAATTACAAAAACTTAAGGAACGATATCCCCAAGTTAACGTTTACTTGGGTGAGAATTTACCAGAGGGATGGACTGGTAAAAATTTTGCCTGTCACACGCTTTCTCAGTATGCAAAAGGTGAATGGTACCTCTTTACAGATTCTGATACCGTCCATAGAAAAGACTCAATTTCATCATCTGTTTATTCAGCAATCAGGGAGAAAGCGAAACTCCTCTCTATTATGCCTGAGATTGTTATCAAAACCCTTCCAGAAAGACTATTTATACCAATTATACATTTTGCACTTCTAAGCTTTTTCCCTCTTAGAATTATAAATACATTCAGGTACCCTAAGGCAGTTATAGCACTTGGCCCATTCATGCTCATAAATGCTAAATTTTACAGAATGATTGGTGGGCATGAAAACATTAAGAATAAGATTGTTGATGACATGAGACTTGCATATGAGGTCAAAAAACATGGCGGTAAAACTGTTTTTTTGGACGGCAAAGATAAAGTTACCGTCAGATTTTATAAGGATTTCAAATCGTTCTGGAACGGCTTCTCGAAAAACTCCTTTGGTGCATTTGAAAACTACCCATTAATTCTTCTTCCTTTTCTTCTCTCCATCATCTGCCTCTATATCATTCCGTATCTCTTATTTTTCTATTGTTTAGCTCATTTTCATCTGGCACTTTTCCCCTTCTCCCAGATATTGTTAATCACATTACACAGGTTTTTCCTCTCAGTCAGATTTAAAATAAATCCGTGGCTTATTTTTCTACATCCGTTGAGTTTGCTTCTCTGGATACTCATTGTTCTTAACTCTGTGCGGTTAACACTCCTGAATATAAACGTGCCTTGGAAGGAACGAAGCTACAGTCCAAGAAAGGCACAATAGTCAAATAATTTGGAATTGGGAACTATAAAAACCTCTTTTCAAATTGCTTTAGAAAATCAAAAGGTTAACGCAGACTTTGACCTACACAAGGTCATTATTGCTAATTTCTCCAATGAGATTGCTACCCTTCACTTTCGCTCAGGAC
>SOIS01000216.1 GCA_004375965.1 Candidatus Cloacimonadota bacterium
GGCAAGCTTTCTTTTCATGCAGTCCTATCTTCGATCTGTCGACAGAGAAATTCTACCTCCCTTCTAATGCTTTCGTCAATTTTTGTATTCCTTTTAATTTTTTCGTAATCATACAGGATTGTTGAATGGTTTCGGTTGAAGGAACGGCCAATGGATTCCAGTGATTTGTCTGTATATCTGCGGGACAGATAGATGGCTATATTTCTTGGATAGGAGATGATTTTCTTTCTGCTCTTCGATTTAAGTGCCTCTCCATCAATCTTAAAATACTTGCAGACTATTCTCTGAATATCATCGAGTGTTACAACACGTTTGGCAGGCATTAATCGTTTCACAGTCTCTTTTGCCAGGTCCATCTTTATTTCCCTTTTTAGGTAAAAGGAGATGGCCTCAAGGGAGGCGAGAATCCCTTCAAGTTGCCGTATATCCTGGGTTACGTTCTCAGCCAAGAAGTGGGCCACATTTTCTGGGAGGGAAATTTTTCGCTCGCGAGCCTTTTGTTTAAGGATGTCGAGTCGGGTATGGAACCCGGGCTTCTCAATGCTTGTTAGGACGCTCGAGGTAAGCCTGGAGCAAAGCATCTTTTTCATGCCCGGGATTTCCTCCGGCGCAAGGGGGCTGGTAAATATAACCATTTTTCCGTCGTTGAACAGGGAATCAAGTGTATACCCGAGTTCAATCTGTGTTTTTTCTTTGCCACCGAGGAAATGCAATTCCTCCAGGAGAAGTACATCACACAACTTACGGTATTTATTTTTAAATTGGTCGATTAGATTATTCCTCAATGCATATATCATCTGGTTGGTAAAATCCTCCGTTGTGATATAGAGGACCTTTGTCGTGGGTTTTTCCTGGAGGATTGAGTTGCCAACTGCCTGGATTAAATGACTTTTTCCCAGACCGGTTTTTGCCAGCAAAAACAGAGAGCTGTAAGGACAATAAGCGCTGTTTGCTAATGCCTTGGAGACTGAGTATGCAAATTCATTGCACTCACCGACCACAAAGTTATCAAAGGTAAAGCGCGCGTTTAAGTACCTCTCACCCGCCCTAATTTTTCTCGGCATATTTGGAAGGGTTAATTGTTTTCCATTACCATTCCCCCCATTAGGCAAGAGCTTGGTTAATTGTCTATTTTGTAAAACCTTGAGAATTAGTTTATGCTGACCAAGGCCTGCTTTAGAAAGTTGCCTATGAAAGAGGGAGGAATAATTCTCCTGAACCCAGTTTCGAAAGAATTTGTTAGGACATCCAAGACGAATCGTATTTTCACCTGAATCGAGAAACTCTAATGGCTTTACCCATAAAGAGTAACTCTTTTCATCCATTTCTTCTCTCAGGAGTTCTTTCACCTGATTCCACACAGCTTCCATATCTTGGCCTCAATTTTGGCAGGTGTTTATATTTTGAAGACCTGAAGGTCTATCTAAAAAAAATAGACATGACTGTCAAAGGTGATTATGTGAAAAAATATCTTAGACCTTCTTTAGGTTTTCAACATAGATAATACATTGATTCAGTGGAAATAATGGGTGAAGTCCCGTCAAATCCTTGCTGAAAAAAGAAATAGGTAAAATAAAATATTATCAATGAATTCAAATAATTATATTTCTATTTGACAAGGCGGATGAGTTTTTCCACATTGTCGAACTCTCATTTTCTTCAAAAAGCTTTCTTTTTTAAACGCTCTCTTTTTTTCCATTGGATTTTTTCCTGTTATAAAGACAAGGATATATGGATTACAGAGTGGGCAAGGATCTCGCTCATCTTCGGGTGATTACACTTTTTATCTCTCGAGTAACTTTTTTTATTTTATTTTCTATGATATTTTCTGAAAAAGTTTATCATACGCAAACCAAGTGAGGGGAGGTAATGGGTAAACTTAGGGTTGCACTAATTGCTGGAGGGTGGTCAAGGGAAAGGGAGATATCCCTGAAAAGTGGAGCATCCGTTCATAATGCCCTGGATAAGGATAAGTACGAGGTGAAGCGATATGATCCGAGTAAGGATCTTCTCAGATTAGTACAGGACGCTAAGAATATTGATCTCGCGTTAGTGTTTCTCCACGGAAAGAAAGGAGAGGATGGTTCTATACAAGGACTTCTTGATCTTTTAGATCTTCCTTATGTCGGCTCAGGGGTCCTGGCAAGTGCATTGGCTATGAACAACGCGCTGAGC
>SOIS01000214.1 GCA_004375965.1 Candidatus Cloacimonadota bacterium
TTTCCCGTATCATCTTCATCGACAGATAAATAGCAATAAAGATCATCCCTTTCCTAAGGACTACGTCAAAGTCGATATTTATCTAGATAGACACGGGATCCAGCTCGTATCAGGAGAAAACATATTAGCACAAAATGGTGTTAAGATCGAAAAATAGAGGCCAGTGCGAACAAAATAATAGCTAGATAGAGACTTTCTATGCTTTTTAACGAAAAAATGTAGATATAAATATTATCGCGGAATTGATTCTCTAGACTATCACGCTATTTCAAACCTGAAGAGTAAAAGATAATCTTTTATTAAGCTAAATCCCAAGAACCTGAAAGGCTGCTTCCAAACGCATTGTAAAATATCTTATCGCCTCTGGTATATATTTAAAACCCAAAATTCGAAATATTCCGATGACTAAATTTCTCAAACTCGCCATAATGTGAGGACCATTTCCTTTGCGGATTTGAGACCTGTCCTCATCAAAAGTTACATCTCTTACATAGTGAATTCTATTCTCTATCTCCCAGTGCCCACGATTCAACTCTAACAATCTTTCCGCAGATGCTTCCTCTTTTCTAAGACTTGTAATCCCATAGGCTGTCTCTTCAGACTCTTTTCCATTCATGTAATAAATTTTCCTCTCAACAAAGAAGAATTGTTCTGCATAAGGAAAATCAACATATCCCTTAAGCTCCGAACTTACCCAAATAGTCCGCCTCTCAATCCTGCCGTGTGCTTTCTCTAACGTGCTGTGCACTGGCGTTTTTTTTTCAACTCTAGCGCCCTTATATCTTCAAGAAGCTCTTGTTGATTCCCTTTTACCGTAAACAAATAATCAGCTCTCTTCTCTTCCACTATATATCTTGCAATCTCTCTCTGTGTCAATAAAGCATCTCCTGTTACCACCGAGCCCTCAATATCCAAACCTTTGAAAAGAGGTTTTACCCTTGTTATTTCATTCGTCTTTTCCGAGACATCTCTTTGGGCAATGACTATTCCTTCCTTATGTACAACAGCAGAGAGAAGATGTTTGGGGCTCTCTTCACCATCCCCGCTCCCGCGCAAAGTTTTGCCATCCATCGCAATTGCTTTCCCTGTAAGTGATTGCAACCTCTGGAGCCACATGCCAATTTTCCTGTCAAACTCTTCTACATCGATCCTTTGTATTACTCTCCGAATCGTAGGCTCACTCGGTGCCTCCCCTCGTGTACCCCCAAATCGCCTCAAGTCCTGCTCTGTTAACCCTGAGGCCCAATCAGCTATTGCGCGGTAGCTTCTTGCGCCAAAAATCACCGCACACACCGCTATGCCTAATATCGTATGCAATGGATGTCTTATCCCCCTCGCTTTGCGGGGATCTGTTACCTTCTTTATCTCTTCGATTAATCCTTCAACAGAAAGATTCAGTATATCCACCATTATTCCCTCCTTCTTTCTAAAATTAAAATCATAAGGAATAAACGAAGCACTTAATAGCTCTCGTGCTTTCCTCATCAAGGGATACAAATATACCGCCTTAGGCTGATTCGTCTTGTAGTATTTATCCCCACTCTTTGAATAACCGCTGGTTAGACCTACATAGCGCCAATTCGCTGCTTTGTAACAGGTTCCCTTATAGCGTGAGATATCTACAAATGTCTCTGCTAAATAAACAGGATGACCATAAACCTTTTGAAAATCAGAACTGAGTCTTTTTAAATTAAGCGAGAGGACTTTACTCGCAAGGTTCGAAATACGAATCCAGGGTAAAATTAAGAACCTTACATTGTTTACGATAAGATGGAGCCTTTTTAATTTTGTCTCATTATCCCAACCAATAAATCGATCTCGCACACTGCACTTTAATGCCGGTGAACCCCATCCGATCAGTGCTACCCACTCAGTTGCGATTGTCGCAATGTAACGCAAAGATTTACCAGGAATATTTTTGTAACCAAGATAATGGTATGCTTTTACATACTCTCCCCATAAGCTTACTTCATTTGCAAGTATTGGTCTTACTTCTAAGGAATCCCACGGCGTATTTTCTATCATATGAAATCTTATAACATAGATTTGGGGGGAAAGCCATAGCTTGTTCTATTTTTCTTCAAATAAAGGATTTACTAGAACTTTGACGCAGCCCTGGGGGTCGCGTCTCAACATTTGACATATCAATCCTACCTTCTATATAAATAGATGT
>SOIS01000010.1 GCA_004375965.1 Candidatus Cloacimonadota bacterium
ATATATAATTCAAAATGTAACATGCTCTGTTTGTTATTATTATTTAACCGTTGAATATATTGTGGTGATTGTTTTGAGATTTGATCAGTGTTTAAAACCAATCCGACATGCCCAATTAATTCTCCTGCTTTAACAACCATCCCCCTTTTTACGAGAATATCGCGAAGTTCGGCATACTTACATACAAAACCAGTTTTATTTTTCAACAGAACGTGATATGTGGTATTCCAGTAAGGTATTTTATCAGGTGATGTAAATATATCAATATCAATGACTTCTCCATCTTCAACTGAAAGCACATCGCTACCTTCAGGTGCATAGATATCTACGCCACAGTGATGCCTATCTCCCCTATTTTCCCAAAAAGATCCTGGAACCCCTGAGACAGGAAGATTTTTTGAATGACTTTTAGGAACAGGCCAATATTTCATAATTCCCTAACTTTAAGATTTACCTGGTTTTACAATCAAAGCGCTGCCACTTCTACCATCGAATTTAATCTTCAAAGGGTGAGATAGCTGCGCATGCTTCACAAATTTCAGTTCATTGACGGTTTTCTGTTTGTCAAGCCACTTCCAATCAATGAAAAAATCCTTGGATTTAAACGGTACATTGATGTATCCGATTCCTCTAGACGTAATGTTGTGGAAGAAATGCGTCCCTTGCGACGGTTTAATATCGAAGTCCTCAAGTGCTGTTTCTACCATAACTCGAACTCCAGAAATTTGACTCCATTTTACTGGAATGCCGAGCCATCTGTCCTCGGTCCCCCATCGCCCAGGTCCAATTAATATATAAGGTAGTGATGATGTTAACAAGATTTCATTCATCTTTCCAATTTCATCAGCAATTTCAATAGTTTTTGAAGGATCAAAAGTCTCAGGGGGAACATAAACTATATTTCGAATCGATTTTACAACTCCATTCCCTAAAGCCTTATCCGAATGAATGAAAACATTCTCTCGATTTGTATTTTCATCCCAAATAATCTCACAATGTTCGTGTGATGGGACGAGTGGGCGCAATTGAAGAATTGCAAAAGTAGGGATTTTCTTGTTTTCCTTGTCAAAATTCACTGCAAATTCTATCTCAATAGGGCACCCCATACCCCTTTTCCCGATATCTAAAATATCTTTAACTAGAGGCGCAAGTGGAAATGCATCGTATTTCAGGACTCCGGAAAAGGTAATAAGGGCAGGGCCTTCATCAGACATACTGTCTCTGATCATTCTATCATTTCTATCATATGTACTAGCAATAAACTCTAAAGTACCATCCTTTTTGATGTCGTCAATATTAGGTTTCATCAAGGTGGAATCGTCTTTTTCAGAGAGAATAAAGTTACTCTTCGAAGTATCTAATACATAAAGTTCTCTTTGTGAATTCTCGAGAATCAGTTCAGGTGATGAAAATTCAGGTATAATTCCTGGATAAGATGGAGAAAACCTGAGAACTTTTTCACCACCGACTACTGTCTTCCCAAGCCCCGCAGCGACACTAACAATACCATCTTCAAAGGTTTGATGACCAACGGGATAGAAGTTATAGGATTGTGCAACGCCAGAAAACGTGGGATAAACTCTGCCACCATAATCATTTCCTACGACTTCTTGGATTATTACTGCCATTTTTTCTTCTTCAATTTTCGACGAGGTTGATTTGAGATATGCCCTTGATTCTTTGAAAAACACTGAAGCATAAACAAGTTTTATTGCCTGACAGAGTTGACTCAATCGAACTGCCTCACTTTTATGGCTATTTGGTAGCATATATGTAGAGTATATGCCTGCAAAAGGTCGGCTCTGAGAATCCTCAAGAAGACTCGAAGATCTAACTGCAAGCGGAGATTTGAAATGCTGCAATACTTTTGCAAGATTATCCTTCAATTCATCACAGATCTGACCTTCTAAGAATGCTTTAGCTAATTCATTGTCAGAAAGATCTTCCCTATTCGCGAATTCGATGAGATTATTATCTGAAACGAACCTATCAAATTCTAAAGTTCCGATTACAACAGTGCTTGGAACGGTTATGTTGATATCAGGGTATTTTTTTTCAAGATTGTATCTCACCAATAAGGATCTCATAAAGGCAATTCCACGTCCCTTCCCACCAAGAGAATCCCCTCGAATTCTAGTAAAAGAAGAGTC
>SOIS01000104.1 GCA_004375965.1 Candidatus Cloacimonadota bacterium
GTAAAAAGCTCCCTTTATGAATCTATTATGTTTGTATATGCTCGGTGTAGGGGATTAATGGGTACTGAGAATTGAATGCTTTTATTCCCGTATTGACACTAATATTGGCTTAAATAATAATTCAATATCGAAGTTGAGGCACAGGCAAACCCTTTTGCAAATTTATCGCACCATCCCATATCTATTTTTACGCCTCCCCCGCCTCCTATTGAAAATTCCTTTTTGTAGCAATCTTCTATATCTATTAGGGTTGCTGAAGCAAGAGTAGCAGAGACCTTCTTTTCAAATCCTGGGCATAGGTAAGCGTTAATCTCCTTCATATAAGATTTTGCTTCTTTAAGTGCTTCCTTATTAAGCTCTCCGTATTTCAATATCATAGAGACAATTACCCATTGAGTATCTACAGCTCCTACCATAGCTCCAATAACAAAACCCATTTTCGTCTGCAGGGGACCCTTGGTTTCAAGAATTGTCCTTTGGAGCATAGCCTGATGCAGTCCCGTGTCAAGGACTCCTATAACCTGCCTGGTTGTCGGATTTACAACCCACCAGCCCCAACGCTCCTCTCCATTAAATTCAATGCTGCTATCTGGGAGTATTAATATGTCTCCTGACTCTAATGCGCTTAAAGCTATTTTGGTGACATGAGGAGGCATCCCTAATTTTTTCACTTCTTCTTTCTCAAGATATGAGTACAATCTTAAAGGAATGTCATTTCTTGCTGCCTCCTGCATTAAGAAAGCGGTTGTAAGCGTCCTTTTTCCTAAGAAAAGTTCAAGCACCTTGCCTTCTAAGATTGACTCTATAACGCCTCGTCCGTATAAAAAGGTCTCTTTCATTCCTATTGCTTGACCTGGGTAGGGAATTGCTTCAATGGTATCCTGCCTAAGGTCTATAGATACGTGAGCTTCCTCTCCTGTCCCTTCAAATGAAGTTATAATTATGCGCGGCAGAGAGTAATAGCCAAAAATAGAAAGAGCTCTTTGTGCATCTTGGCTAAGATTGTCAGAAGTATATGCAAAAATCATATTTATCAAATGTCCCAATTCTGGCCCTATCTTCTTTTCCAGGGAAACACTTCTCTCTAAAACAGCATTTTTATCTTGTTGAGACTTTAAACTTTTTTTAATTTCCTCAATCCCTGATTTAACTTCATCAAGCAACTCTTTATCTAAAACCTTACTTAGTTCCCCTTCCCAGGCTTCGGTGGGAATTCTATTTGCCGTAATAAGAATTGAATGTCTTTGAAAGAGAGCAGGGGTGTCAGTATCTTGTAATTTCTCAAAAAGAATTCGTTCCGTTTCTAATACTTTCTCGCCTAGATTTTCTACCTTAAAGTGTAGCCAGACTCTGGTGATAGTTTCTTCATCTACTCTCTCATCAGGAGAGATAGGAATTATTTGAGAGAAGCAACCTCTACCTTTATCTTCCCCTTTGATCATTAAGTTCGCCTGGTATAAAACTTCCAACTCTTTTGTTTTTTCTTCCTTTGCTTTTGATGAGCTCCCACTCAATCCTCCAAATAAGCCTTTATGAAGACCATTTTCTTTCTCCTCTTCTTGGATAGAACGGAAATCTGCCATAATTACTAAAGAGACGGGTTGGTTAGATATTTCTTGAATTGTTCCTTGCCATTTTAAAATAGTTTGACTCTCAGAGTTATTACTATTATTTTCTCTAAATCTTCTCTTTTCCACATTTAAATAGATAGTAATCTTAGGCAGCAAATCTTTGTTAATATGAGAGAAAGTCTTATCTAAGGAAGTGCATGCTTTCCCCAGCTCAGCCTCCGGAAAAGAAGGATCAAGATCCACCCAATGATTATTTTTTAAGATCTGAATCCAACAGTGATTTTTGACCGCTGATAAGAGCTCATTGTCTTGGGATGGATCATAAATGGGAATATTTTCACTGTATGAAAATTCTCTCTTTTCAGAGAAAATACTTTCAATCAATGATACAGCTTTCTTATCATCGAGTGTTCCCATTGCATACCGGACTTTTTCGCCTCTCCTGGTAAGAAGCTCAGCAAGAAGCATTGCTTGTTCTCTCGCATTGCCCCTGCCAGTCCATAATACTCCCTGGTGCGGTTTTAATATATAGGTGGATGGCTCAAAGTGAATTTTGTCTCTAACAAATATAAAATAAT
>SOIS01000199.1 GCA_004375965.1 Candidatus Cloacimonadota bacterium
CGGGACATATGATTAAAATTCTTTCTGCCGCTTTAAGGGCATTGAGTTCCCTTACAATCATGCCTGTCTCAATAGTTTTGCCAAGGCCTACCTCATCAGCAATAAGATATTTTCTACGTCTGGATTCGACAACTTTATGAGTTAATAAGATCTGATGAGGGAGAAGATCTGTCTTGCTGTTTGAAAGCTCTCCGCCAGAATTTTCTAGTGGAAACTGATAAGCTAGCTGTTTTAGAAAGAAGTCTATTGGCTTGTCTGAAATCCCCTTCACATACTTCTGAAATATATCATCGATGGCTTCGAGATACTCTTCCGGGAAAGTTTCAAGAATCCTTTTTCCTTCCTTTTCAAAGACAACATCAATTATATATTTCCCTCCTTCTTCACATACTCGAAAAACTTCTCCTGAGCCAAGTTCAGGACGGTACTTATTCCTTACTCGTGTTTTCTCTTTTAAAGGCATTTAATGTTTTAGCTAGAGAGATTAAATCCTGTCATATATTTGCCTATTCCTCTATAGCTATGCTTTGATGTTGAACCAAAAATCAATTCAAGGTCTAATTTTTCCCCTCTATACTCGATCCAGAGTGTTTCACCTTTTTTTAGTTTTCCCTTACAAACAATTTGAACTTGAATTCTTTTTCTTTCTAGTGAAGATGCCCCTGCCTGTAAGATATTATGGATCTTTCTTGCAACTGAATGTCGATCTTTGAGATCGGTAAAATAAAGTACATCATCAATACCAATGACCATGTATGAAGAAAGTGGGGGAAGATCGTTCGCTTCATTCTTGATCTCTCTTAAAAAATCGATAAAACCAATTTTGTTTTCATATTCCTCAATGCCATCTTGATTATAAGATTTTAGTGAAGAACGCTCGATTATTTCATATCCAGGCATTAGTCAAACCTCTATCAAATTTAGAATCTTATTGATGGGTTCTTGAAATGTTGGATTCTTTGCCTTCAGGTACTCCAATGCAACCGTGAATTGAGGTTTGGCTGATTCGAATTCTCTAAACCATGGGATAAGGTCTTCTGATTCTAAAGCAAGTCCCATCAGGAAGTGGATGATGTCTACAAGTGCAACATTATCAAATTTTCCCTCTTCCAATTCAGGGAATAAAGAAGCTTGAAATAAAGAAGTTGTTTTCTTATGGAACCATTCCTGGAGATCTTTGTATCTTTCCGAGGGGTGTTTGATCTCATATGTCCTTCCGCGCTTGGCTCGTCCTTTCCTCATAATCCCAGCTTTGGTTAAATCTGTAGGCTCAAGTATCCCTCTTGTAGCTTTATGGACTTCATCACTTTTAATTTCCTTCCTATCGCAAAGGCAAGTGAGATAGACATAACTTACAGGGTCGATGTATTCAAGTTCTGAAGGCAAAGGCTGTTCCATAGAAAGAATTTGCTCTACCATTAGCTTTATTGACTTAAGGGCATCATGCAAAGGCACGACTTCATCTTTATAACCCACTATTAGCCCATAATATTTGCTGTACAATTCTAAACATTTGCCTATAAGGATCATGCTTATATCAGCTTCCGAGAGTCTTTCTTTCCCATATCTTCCCGCCTCAACAAGTTTTATCTCTTCTCTGGCTTTTTTTCTGATTTCTCGCCTCACACTTGCCCATGAGCGATTTTTGCCGTCACCCTCACTGAATTGTTTTTTACAGACATGTATGAGGTCATAAGATATTGCCTGTTTATTTTGCAAATGAAGAGAGCTCTCTGATTCTCCATGGATAGGATAGATTGCTTCAATGAAAAATCCGGCATTACAAAGGGATTCGAGCAGTGCTTCCCAAGCACTTCCTTCCGAATGATGGAATGTAAACACCATCAGTCCTTTGTCATCGAGATTTTCGTGGCATCTCTTCCAAACTTCAGTAAGTCCTTTTTGGTAATCTTCAAAGGTTTTCCCTCGTGTTGGGTTCTCAATTATTTCTTCCGCTTTTGGGGTGATATCTGGAGAGAATTGTAAATATTTTTTTGAAAGAACCAATCTTAACCATACATAGAAAAAGTCTGCTAATTCTGAATAGTTTACATTACCCGCATATGGAGGATCTGTAATTATTAGTGAAGTTTTGCTGAAATTTAAATTCATTGAGTTACCACAATCAATGGATGTTCCTGAATTTGTAGCAATAATCTCATTTCTATATATATTAGAGCTTTCTCCCTTTGAATGCTTTCGATCATAAGGTTTAATACAATACTCTTTTCCCTTTAATACTTTTTCGAAGTTGTTTGAAAATGTCGAATGTCCATATTCACTTCCCCAGGTATTGTTTTCAGTGAATGAGTTCTTAGGCTGATAATCGTGTCTTGAGAAAATGCCTTGTGACTTGTTACCCCCGCTTATTGTATATCTACAAAAAACATTATTACTTTCTAAAGTAGAATAAAAAGCACTAAGTAACATTTCCTTTAATGATGAGTTTTCTTCCTCGTCAATAGCTTTTATTAGAGTACTTAGGCATAGGAGTTGCCGAGAATTAAACATTTGGCGCCAAAAAATGTAATGATGTGCAATCAATCCTGACTTTGTTTTTTCTCCCCTAGGGATCGCACTTTTTGGATATGGCAAAAAATCCTTTTCTAATTCCCATCTTTTTTCAGCTTCTTGATATCTTTTTAGATCGGAAGGAGTTATTCTCTTGAAAAACTTTCCATTATTTTTGTTTATGTAACAGCTGTGATCTAATTTTCCCTGATTTTTATTAATTTCTCCGAAAAGCGTTTTAACTGTATTTCCAGCGCAATATGTACAATATCCTTCGAGTGCATAAGGTTTAGATGGCAGTAATCTATCATGTGGCAATTTTCTTATAGAATTGATAATTTTATCCTGATTTCCACATGAAGGGCATATAAACTTCCCTTTTGAGGGGATATTTCCTTTCAAGGGAGCATAAGCTTTTTTACATACTGGGCAATTAACATTTTCAGGCAGATCTCCTCTGTATTGCCATACGGAATTACAGTGCGGGCAAAGCAAAACTGACAAGGGGACTTTTTTCCTTTTCTTTTCAAGTGAATTCAAATTGGGAGCTGAATTATTTCTCTTACACCAAGGACATTCAATGGAATGTGCAGCTATATCGATGGAAGTCCATCGTTTATTCGATCGCAAATCTCCTGAAGAGTCCTTTGGGCTATTAATTGTAAGATTGTTTTCAGCAATAAGAGATGCTTTATCAAGGTCGAGATCGAATTCTTTGTTACAATGTGAACATTGATAATCAGGTATGTATCTTGTTGAAGGTGATTTTTTGCAGATAATGTAATCACTGAATAAAGGGACTTCTTTTTTGCAGTTTGGATCAGTACAAATTGCAGATTTTACCCAAAACGTATATATAGTATCTGCATTTTCCTCTCCTGCAGCACAGCATGGACATTCAGTTTTATAATGGCTTAAAAGTTCTTCCTTTAGTGGTTTGCCACTTGCTGTCATCATCTCTTCAAGACGCTTGAAGGCATTTCTGAGTTCATCAAGATTGACGGGTTCAGCTTCGGTTTTTACTACAAACCAAGCTACTGGATTCAAATCTACGGCAGTGACATAACATCCGAGCCTTAATGCTTCTATAACGGTTGTTCCTCCGCCCATGAAAGGATCCAAAATTTTAACTCCATTAGTATCAAGATCGTGAGTATGATCCTTATAAAACTCTTCCATTATATCGGTTCCTGCAGGTTTCATGGAGGCAAGGAGTATAGCCCTAAATACGCTTGATGCCCGTCGTGCGAACCATTTGTGCATCTGATAAATTGGTTTAAATGCATTTCTTTCTGGAATTGCTAGTCTGTTTATTTCAACAATAGGAAAAGATTCTTCAATAGCTCTTTTGGTCACTTAACTCTCCAAAACTATCCAAGGAGTCAGCATTTCCATTAAGGATAAGCCTCCATGTTTATAGAGTCTTGTCGCTGCTTCTCCAGTTGAGCGCGTTTTAACTCTTCCTTTAATTAATGCTACTCCTTTGTTTTCATCGACAACAAGATCATCAGATTTGGGGGGATTGGGATTGACTAATAAAGACATGTTTCTGTTGTTGCCGAAGTATTCATTCAATTCGCGCAACTCGATTGATGTTCGATTTGCATCCATTCCAGTTCCAAAAAAGATGTATCCATGATCGCTCGTAATAATGATTTTCTTTACTTTTTTTAATTGTTGTACAGTATTAATCCATGCTGTTTCGAACTGAACATGTATGTTCTCAAAATGATTTTCAAATTTTGAACCGCTGTCTGTGTAAGTATTATCAGGAAAGGCTGACCAAACAAGTAGAGGCGCTTCTCCATTCGGTATTTCTAACTTCTGCGTGATGTTGTTAGTATGAACCATTGATATTCCTTTATTTTTTAGCTCAGTTCTGTTTATAAGTTGAGTTGGACCAAGCCTCCCACAGTGGAATTCTCTTTCGATAAAATCAACTGTTTCACATGGAATTGCAGCTAAAGAGCAGTCTATATCATTCGTAACTAGACCGGATTTTTTAGCCAACTTGATGATTATTGGAATTTCGCGCAAAGATAGACCATCAAAGATCACAATGGCAGTACGTTCGGTGAAAAAGTCAAGAAGTCTTTTTGTTATATCTGGAGAAGATAGTAACTCCTTGTATATTCTATCGGCAGATGAAGAAATGAGTTCTTCAAACCGGTTTACATTTATTTCTCCGGTTTTTAAATACTCAATAGGAGTCATCGAATCATAAAAATCAACGGTCCAGACATTGTTTAACAGCCAATTTTTTATCCAAGGTAATCTGGGGCCTGGTTTTATGAGTTCTTCAAGTAATTCTTGAGACAAAACACTCAATTATTCCTCCGATATTTCGATAATTAAGGTAATATCTGCTGAATAATCTGCACCCGAAAGGGATGGCAACGATTCTACTTGTTGTTCAATCTGTGATTTTGAAAAATTTCCTTTCTTAGTTATTGTAATTTCAGCTATTACGTCTCCTTGACCGACCATGTTGCCTCTTAGGATTGCAGGAAGTGTGCCCATATCACCCACATTTTCTTTCTGAAAGAATATCTTGTAGGTTGCTTTTGTGATATCAGCTTCTTCATGCTCTTGAAGCCGGGAGGCAATTTGGTTTCGCAAAGAAAGAGAGTCTGGCTGAGGAGGAATTTTGATGTCAACTGTTTCAAGTTTTGGACAGACACACGTAATTTTACCGCAACGTGGACATTTCTTTTGAGGTTCTGTGCAAATGCAGGGATCTTGACCACATTTGAGACAAATTGCTGGTTCAGTTGGAGGACAAACACAAGGGTGCTTACCACATATTGCACATTTCGTTGGACCCGGTTCTCCAAAAGGATCAGTTATTTTAGCATTAAATAGTTCTGTTTCAGTAAGATCCGGGTTTTTATTGCAGTAATTTCCTCTGCTGTGTTGTATTCCTATAACACCATCTTTACATAATCCCCTTATTGCGCTTGAGACTGCCCTGACTATTGCAGGAACCGGGAAGGCTATTGTTTTTTTATATTCTTCGTCAACTTCTTTCACTAGCCTTTCTTTTATATGTTCAAGTCGTGAATCAAGATGCTCCTTAAAAACGAGCTGAGGGTAAAATTGCTGACTTAATGCTTCAAGGATTTTATCTTTAGAGCAATCCCCCGAAATAGGTTCTAGTTCAACCTGATCTTCTTCAACTGACGTTCCATATTTATCCCAGCTAACAAAAATCAGACCAGCTTTTTTTATTCTATCTATTATGTATGATTGATCTGTTCTTGTGATTCTTTCGTAGTCTGCCTTTTGAGAGGCTTTTGATGTACTTCCTGCAATGGCTTTAGCAGCTAGTACTCTTTTAGCCCATTTCAAAAGATCTTTATCAGAGAGCAAGCGGAAGCTCTCATCTTTAGGCTCGAGCAGAATGATGAGGTTTCTGAAATCCATACCAAAGTAAATGTTATGCCTCTCTTCTTGTGTAGACCTTCTTCCGGTTAGTACATATCGCAAGCGACTCTTTTCCATTTGCTTTAGAACTTCTTGTGTCTGTTCAACAGACGTATAAACTACTGAGCTTGAGGTTTCTCTGAACACTTCTGTTTTTTGGAGATCTATCAATAATTCTCGAGCATGATCATTGTTGTACTTAAGGGATTTGAGCTCAACTTTTGCTTCAGGTTGTTCTTCGATGTCAAAGAAATATCTATCCCCCTCTGTGTGGAAAAAAGAGGCATATTTTTGGAAGGTTATTAAAGTTTGATTGAAGTTATTAATATCAAATGAAGGGGAAAGTAAATCTATTATCAACTTATCTTTAGTTGCTCCTTTATTGGCATCGAGGCTTGTAATGGTATATAGAAGAACTGCGGATGCAAGTTTGTTGGCTGCCGGTATGGTAGATTTTAGTTCCTCAACATTTTCCCTTGCCCTGCTTATGATGTCTCCACTGATATCGATGTCCTTAAGCATAATTATGTTTGCTTTGTCCTCCAGAGAGGCGTCGGCTGGTGTGACGATGTCATTAGTTGTATGTGTAAGACGAACTAGATTGCCCAGGAAGGAAAGTGCACCTCTGACATTCTGAAAAGATCCCCTGGAGGGAATCCTTTTTAACAAGATATCCATGAGTGATGGGCTAAAGGGATATGTTTCACGGAATCTCCCTTTTAGAGTTTCTTCATCTTCGATTGAGGAATGTTTTTTCCATAATTGGACATAGCTACTTATAACTGGATCGACGGTTTTATGCTGAAAATTGAGATAATTTTCAAATAGCCTATGTAATGTAATGTTGCATCTATCTTTTGTGTTGTCGAACTGGATGGTACATCGAGGAATCCGTTTTAAAGTACTTCCCGGTTGTTCTCGATCACTATAGATGCTTGCAAATAATGTAACCTGTTTAGAGCGGTTGCTGAATTCTGAGAGCATTTGTAGAAATGCGATG
>SOIS01000200.1 GCA_004375965.1 Candidatus Cloacimonadota bacterium
GATTCAAGGAAATAGAGTCCTTCTTCAACTATCCTATTCAAATTGACCTGGGTCTTTTGTGGTGGCATTTGCCGTGCAAATATCATGAGCTTCTTGATTACCTCACGAGCATGTAGAGAAGCCTTCACTATCTTTTCAACATCTTTCCTTGTCTGTTCTGATAGTTTAGGGTATTTCTTTATAAGTTGTGCAAACCCTAGAATATTTGAAAGCGGTTCATTCAGTTCATGTGCTACGCCAGCAGAAAGTTGTCCGATGGTAGCTAAACGGTCAGCGTGCCTGAGTTGTTCTTGGAGCTTAATTCTTTCATCTTCGGCGTGTCTCTTCTCAATTTTGAGAGCTACTTCTCTCGCTATCGTATCAATTAGTTTCCGCTCCTCCTTAAGGAAAGGTCCCTCATCGAGCTCTATCTTTTCAACAGTATATACCATCTCTACAACCCCCCGATGTTCACCCTCCACAACGATATCGGCTTTCTGTTTCTGAGGTCCGTCCTGAAAATTCTCTGTTATATAGGAGTTACCATCTATTATAATCCTGGCGCAAGCAATTTCAGGGTATAACCAGGCAGGAGGTAGAAGTTCCACAATACCCTGAAGAATCTCCTCCAAAGTCGTGCTCGTTTTCTCAGCTAACCGGGATATACCATACAAACATGTCAATTCCTTGACTCGTTCACGTAATCCAACCTGTGCCATCCTGTATGAAGTTGCAACTACAAGAGTTTCGCCAAGATCTTCATAAAAATCAATTTCTTCTTCCGTGAAATAGTTATCTTCTTTACTTTTTAATAACATCAAACCAATTTTTTCGTCATCTTCAACAAGCGGTATAATTGCAAGAGAACGGTAATTTTTGCTTTGGTTAATATTGTAATGACATGCCCCACTTTCGGAAAAGATGGTCAAGGTATTTTCTAAATCTCCTGTCCAGTAACTACCATTCTTAGTAAAAAATGGCAAAGTTCTGTCTATTTTACCAGAGAGAATATCCCTGCATAGGCATTCTAAACTTGAATCATCTCCTGAACAAGGGATAACCCCTCCATCTTCATTCCGAACACAATTCATAATCTCAAATCGGGGAGCTTTCCTGGTACTACTCTCTAGCTCAAAACGGTAACAATTGTCGTGTGCCTTCAACCGTAGCTCAACTGAGTCACATCCGGAGAAATCAATTAAGATATTTGAGACTTCTCGCATAAAATCATATCTTAGGACACCGCGGCTTGCAAAGTACAGTATCCGATTTGATATGACACGGAAGTCCCTGACCAGTTTTCGCGCGGAAACATGTGCATCTATTCGCTCTGTCTTTTTCATTTGCTTTGTCATATTATATATAATAATAAGTTAGAGCAGTAATGTCAAATAAAAAATTTTCCTATGACGTTAACATTTGGACAGTCATTATTGTAATGCACTATTGTCATCGTTTATAGTTTCTGATTGCTTCAATGAGGGTGTTGGATGCAAGGAGTGCACAATGTTCATCATCAGGCAGAAGCCCTCCACAGGTTTTGAGAACGATTTCCTGGGTTATTCCCACTGCCTGGTTCAATTCTTTCCCTTTTGCGAGTTCAGTAACAATGCTGCCACACGCTATGCTTGTACCGCAACCATCCGTAAGAAAACGGCACTCTTTAATTATATTGCTTTTAATCGTTAAAAAGAATTCCATCGTATCACCGCAGGGACCAGTTATCCGTGCATAGCTATCCGGTTTTTCTATCTTCCCAAGATTTCGAGGATGCATCCAATTGTCTATGACGATCTCTGTGTAATGTTTTCTTGCATCCTCTAAAATTTCTTCTTGAAGTCTTTCAGCGAATTTCTCGAAGTCAGATGACATAGATTATTTCTCACTTTTCTCTTTAAATTTACATAACACTTTTCCCAAATATTTTTGTCATTGCGAGTTTCTCTTCATCACTTTGCTCCTGCGAAGCAATCTCATACTCGCTATCATAGATGGCACTTTACTTCTTTTCTCCTCTATTTTTTTCTACACCTTGACTGGGGAGGTGAAGATTGAGTCTATCGATAAGTTCATTAAGGTCAGTCTTATATTTCTTTGCCGCCTCTTCTACAGTCCCCCAGAGTGGCTCTCCGCAAACAAGGCATGG
>SOIS01000048.1 GCA_004375965.1 Candidatus Cloacimonadota bacterium
GCGCATTTGCGTTTGGTAGTCCTTTTGGATTTAGACAAACGATGACGGTAGGTGTTATTAGTGCAAAATGGAGAACGCATGTCCCACTGAGCCATGGTCCAACATTTCAGGATTTTATACAGACAGATGCAGCAATAAACTCTGGAAATAGTGGTGGACCACTTGTGAATATCAATGGCGAAGTGATAGGGATAAACACTGCGATTGCGAGTCCCAGTGGTGGGAACGTAGGTATTGGTTTTGCGATCCCTATAAATTTAGCAAAATCTATCGCTGACCAGTTAATCAGAGAGGGTAAGATTACAAGAGGTTGGCTTGGCGTTTCTATTCAAGAATTGACCCCCGATATTGCAGAAGGTTTCGGACTCAAAGATACAAAAGGTGTGATAGTGGCAAAGGTCATGAATGATTCCCCGGCAGAAAAAGGAGGGCTCAAGGATGGTGATATCATCATTAAATTTGATGGTAACGCAGTTGACGACATGGAAAAATTCAGGTATAGGGTTGCAACTACAGAGCCGAAGAAAAGAGTAAAGGTTGTCATAATTAGAGATAAAAAAGAACGGACACTTACTATAAAAATTGGTGAAATGCCAGAGGAAACGAAAATTGGAAAAATAAAGAAAAATGGCGATGGTTGGTTAGGATTGATCGTGCAGAATATGGATCCTGACTCTGAGGAATTAGGTGTTATTGTGAAAAAGGTGGAAACTGATAGTCCAGCAAATGAAGCATCTATTGAAACAGGAGATATAATAAAAAGAATTGGAAATTTGTATATTCGTGATCTTAAGGGTTTCGAGAAGGCTAAAAATTTATACGAGAAATCTTCGCATATTGCTTTTCAAATAAAGAAACGAAATGGCTACATCGTTTTTGTAGCAGTTAAACAATAAACATAACTTTTTATAGGAGATAATTTGGACACAAAAGAACAATGGAAAGTAGCAGATGAGCCTTTGCCAATTTACCTCAGAGAGATTCAAAAGTACCCTCTTCTTACAAAAGAGCAGGAAATTGAACTGGCAAAAAAAATAAAAAAGGGAAGCAAGAAATCCATTGAGAAGCTTGTTGAATCAAATCTAAGGTTTGTTGTTAGTATTGCAACGATGTATAAGGATTATGGCATCCCACTAATGGATCTAATTAATGAAGGTAATATTGGTCTCCTCACTGCAACAAAGAAGTTCGACGAAAAAAAGGGGGTTCGTTTCATATCTTACGCTGTCTGGTGGATAAAACAGGCTATCCTTAAGACTATTGCAGAGCAAACAAGAATTGTAAGATTGCCATTGAATCAGAAGCAAAAGATAAAGAGTATAGCAAAAATGAGAGATAAATTGAAACAGAAAGGCGGAGGTAGGGAACCATCAGAAGAAGAAATAGCAAAGGCACTCTCTCTTAAAACAGCAGAGGTTAAAAAAGCAATTGCAATGGCAAAACAGGACATCTCCTTAGACGCACCAATAAAATCAACAGATAATCTCTATTTCTTTGATGTAATTTCATCCAAGAGCTATCCGTCTCCAGAAGAGATATTTTTCAGAAAAAATTTTAAGAATGAAATTATGAGGCAACTTAAAAAATTACCACCAAGGGAATGTAAGATTTTAGTTCTCTACTTTGGTCTCGATGGCGAGAGACCACACACCCTTGAAGAGATAGGCACGACACTTAATCTATCGAGGGAAAGGGTAAGACAATTGAAAGAAAAGGCACTTCATAAAATCCGCAATTTTCCAGACTCGGCTCTCCTCAAATCCTTTAGCTAAACCTAAATAATGTGTAAAGTCACAAAATGAAACAGAATCTCAATGAGATATCAAAGATTTTCATAGAGAATCGCAATCAGGAGGTTTCTCCTACCAATGATTAATCTTGGATAAATACGAATGAAAAGAAAATTATACATATCAATAATTCCAAACCAACCTGGAGGGAAAAAAAACTTGGTCTTTTTTATCCTTCTTTTTTTCTTCCTTTCTTTATCTTTGGGAATCTCCTTAGTACTTTTAGTGAGACTATTCAGCTCCAGTAATGGTGTTTTGATTCGAAGGACGGATGTTAGAATGCTGCAGAATGAGAACATAATACTAAAGAAAACAGAAAAAGATATAAAAAATAGTTTTGAAACAACGAAAAAAAAGTTGGAGGAGCTTGATAAAACAGCAAAAAGGATAGAACCCCTTCTTGAAATCCAAAAACTGCCTCTGGATAAAGAATTTCACTTTAATGACCTTACAATGCACGAAAGGCTCGATTCACTTCTTAAAATAAGTAAAAAAAACAGAGACGTATTTACTAATGCCTTTAATAAACTTATGGATAACAAAAAAATGTCCTCTTCGATTCCATCAATAAAGCCGGTAGATGGTGCTTTAGTTAAAGGCTTCGGGTACATTAACGACCTTTTTACGGATGAGGTAAGATTTCATCCAGGTATCACCTTCTTTGCGATGAAGGGTGCTCCTGTTTATGCAACAGGTAATGGTTCGATTATTAGAAAGGGAATGAAGGATGGGATAGGACTGTTTATTGTAATAAATCACGGTTATGGCTATATCACAAAATACGGACACCTCCGATCTGTGAGGGTTAAAAAAGGAGATTATGTTAAGCGAGGGGATATCATAGGATATGTTGGAAAAACAGGAAGGGTCACAGGTCCCAGTTTATACTATGAGGTAATAATGAGCGGGGAAAAAACTGATCCTCTTAATTTCATCCTCTTGGATGTTGAAACAATGAAACCAGAATTGAGCGAATGAGAGACAGAGAAGTGAAACTTCTACCCTATTCTTCTTATCCTCATACATAAATCAATTGAATTATATGAGTGTGTTAGTGAACCAACAGAGATATAATCCACACCAGCTTCTGCTATTTCTCTTATATTTTGAAGGCTTATATTCCCAGATACTTCAAGCTCACATCTCCCATTAACAATTTTTACTGCATCTCCGATTTCTTCAATTGACATGTTATCCAGCATAATTCTATCGACATTGAATCTTAGTGCCTGCCTGAGTTGCCTTATGTTTTTCACCTCGATCTCTACGAAAAGCCTTCCAGAATTTACATCCTTTATTTTGTTTAAAACATTCCTTATACCGTTCCCCAGATTAATATGATTATCCTTTATGAGGATCTGGTCATAGAGTCCCATCCTGTGGTTAAATCCACCGCTGACCCTAACAGCATATTTTTCAAGCAACCTGAGATTTGGTGTAGTTTTTCTTGTATCCAGTATCTTTGCCTTTGTGCCTTTTATTTTTTTAACATATCGTGCTGTAAGCGTTGCTATACCACTCATTCTCTGAAGAAAATTCAACGCCACACGTTCAGCTGAGAGAAGTGAAGGGGCTTTGCCCCGTATATCTGCAATTATTTCCCCTGAAATAAATTTATCACCATCCGCTTTTTGAAAAGTCGATTTTGTATTTTTATCAACAACCCAGAATACCTCTTTAGCAACCTGAGTGCCGGCAAGTATGCCTTTTTCTTTCGCTACAATAATTCCAAGCGCATTAATATCAGGGGAAACAGAAAACTTTGTTGTTATATCCCCTTTTCCAATATCCTCTTCCAACGCACTCTTAACAATCTTTAAGAGAACCTTTTTATCAATCATTAAAAAACCATACCATTTCTTTAGTTCTCAGTCAAGTAAAAAACTGCACGAGGCCCAAGGAGGGAAGGGTAAGAGTTGAGAGTGGGCCTAAGGAATGGACATGAATGAAGATCCGCATGTACCATTAGTGACCGGAGTTGAACCATCTGTGGTTGCTTAAAGAAACTTATTGACACACATTTTATTTTCTGATATATATTCAGAAAATAATGGTCGTGCCAGATGGGGAGTTAGCGGTGCCCTGTAACCTGCAATCCGCTATAGCAGGGTCAACTACTGACAGGCGATATGAATTGGAGAGACCAGTTTTTGCAGGGGATGACGCAGAAGGTTGGACCCATTATAGATATATACTTCAAACCCCGTCAGGACCGGAAGGTAGCAGCGGTAAGAAGTGATCTATCTGATAGTGATTTTCCTGACTGGAGTCTTTCCCCTTCATAACCCTTTCCAACTAATACCAACTGTTAGGTGCACGACCAATCGGGGCGTGGCGCAGTCCGGTTAGCGCACCAGCATGGGGGGCTGGGGGCCGTCGGTTCAAATCCGACCGCCCCGACATTACTCAAGTGAGAGTTTAAGGGATGTAAGATGTACGATGGAGGTAAAAGCCAGAATAAAAAGTAAGGGAACAGAGGTCATAGAATAAATTGTTTTATTTGTTTAATTAGTTGAATTGGTTCGATTTGCAAACAGTATAGGTTTATTTGCCTTTAACTCTGGACTGTTGGCTCTCTCGACTAAAGACTATTCTATGTTACCAATGTATATTTCCTTTACACTATGCTATCAATGTAAATCTGTGATAATCCGTGGCAAAAAGTAATAAAATGTCATATCTTGTAATTGCAAGAAAATACAGACCGAAATATTTCAGTGAGATTGTTGGTCAGGAACATATTACGAAAACACTTATAAATGCAATAAACGATTATCGAGTAGCGCATGCATATCTTTTCTCAGGTCCCAGAGGAGTGGGGAAAACTACTACTGCAAGGATTCTCTCAAAATCCCTTAATTGCCAAAAGGGACCTACAGCCTTGCCATGCAATACCTGTTCCAACTGTAGAGAAATAGATGATTCCATTAATCTTGATGTCCTTGAAATTGATGGTGCCTCGAACAGAGGGATTGAAGAAATTAGAACCTTGCAGGAAAACACACGATATGCACCTGGACGAGGAAATTATAAAATATATATCATAGACGAAGTTCATATGCTCACTAAACATGCTTTCAATGCCCTTCTGAAAACCCTTGAGGAGCCGCCAAAACATGTAATTTTCATCTTTGCAACAACTGAACCCCACAAAGTTCCAATGACAGTTCTTTCAAGATGCCAGAGATTTAATTTTAGAAGGCTAACTGTTTCTGAAATTGAAGGAAAATTAAAAGAAATTTCAGAGAAAGAAAAGATACCTGTTGAGGATCTGGCGGTAAAACTTATAGCCCGACAGGCAGATGGTAGTTTACGGGATGGAGAAAGCATGCTTGACCAACTTTTTACTTACTCGGATGGAAAAATTACTGTAAACGATGTACGACAGATGTTTGGTTTTGTAGAAGAGGAAATCTATTTTTCATTAACGGATTCGATCAAGGGAAAGGATGAGAAAAAAATACTAAAAATTATTGATACAGTATTTGACAAAGGTTACGATATGGAAGAATTCGTTTCAGGTTATATAAAACATCTTCGGAAGCTCTTCTTACTAAAGAATGATGTGGAAATCTCAGATTTATCCTCTGAAGAATTGTCTAAATATATTGAGAGGGAAAATACCTTCTCAAGTTTTTTACTGCTTCAGATACTTAACAGACTTTCGGTTTTAATAAGAAAGATGAAAAATTCTGCAATTACAAGAATTCTTCTTGAGATTGAACTTCTCACGCTTTCACGACTCGAGGATACAGTTCAGATAAAGGAGCTCATCCAGAGGCTTGAGAAAATGAAAGAAGGAGCGTTCATAAGTAGCATACAAGAGGAGAACACTGGATACGAATCTAATTATGAAACCGAAATGGTAAGTGAAATCAGAGATACTTCACTTGAAACACTATGGAAAGAACTGGTTGAAAAAGTAAGCAAGAAAAGACGTCCACTTGCTGCAATCCTTTATAATTTCCATCCTATTTCATTTGAGAATGGATTATTTACGATTAACATTAAAGAACCTAACAGTTTTTTACAGGCACAACTAGATCAGAATGGTGGTAGAAAACTTATTGAGGAGATATTAGCTTCCATTACAGGAAAAAAGATAAAAGTAGAATTTGTAGAGGAAAACAGCGGAAGCGAAGAGAAGAAGAAAACTACAAAAAGTAAAAAAGAGGCTCTTAAAGACAACGATATGGTAAAAAAGGTTCAGGAGATTCTTAAAGCGAAAATCCTAAAACCAAATAAAGCTTAAAACCACAGAATGACACAGAAGTTAATAAAACACCACCGAGATACTCTAAAGGATCAAAACCAAGAGTTTACTCCTTCCAATGATTAAAGGATGTAGGAGCAAATTCCACCTGCGACAGATAGTTTTTCCTGTATTTTTCTGTGAACATCTGTTTCTAATGTTTAACCAAAGATAAAGAAAGGTAGAAGAAAATGAAATTTCAAAATTTAATAAAACAGGCACAGGAATTTCAGAAAAAAATGAAAAAGATGCAGGATGAGTTAAAGGGAAAGATTGTCGAGGCTACATCGGGAGGTGGAATGGTGATTGTTACTGCTAACGGACGGCAGGAAATTCTCTCTATCAAGATTGAACCTGAAGTTGTTAACCCTGAGGATGTTGAAATGCTCGAGGATTTGATTCTTGCAGCTGTAAATGAGGCGAAGAGAAAATCCGAGGAACTTGCCCAGGAAGAGATGAAAAAGATTACAGGCGGATTAAACATTCCAGGACTCGGAGACATAAATATCCCTATGTAGAAGTAAATTAAATGAGACGAATCGAAAGAACGAAAATACGAAAACAATGAAATATCTTTCACGGAAACACGAAAAACTCGTTGAATCTCTAAGAAAATTACCTGGTATTGGAAGAAAAACAGCTTTAAGACTTGCTTTTTATCTTCTTAAAGAATCAAAAGACGAGGTTTTTGAACTTGCCCAAGCTATCAGGGAAGCAAAGGAGGGTGTCAAATTTTGCTCAATTTGTGGTAATATAACAGAGGAAGATATCTGTGAGGTATGTAATGATTCATCAAGGGACAGGACAACACTCTGTGTTGTGGAAGAACCGATGGATCTTTATTCGCTTGAAAAGGCAGATTTCTATAAAGGGGTATACCATGTCCTTGGAGGTGCACTCTCTCCACTTGATGGTATTGGACCCGAGCATCTAAGAATCGATAAACTCATTGAGAGAGTAAAAAAGGGGGAGATTCAAGAGGTAATAGTTGCAACCAATCCCGATACGGAAGGAGAAGCAACCGCACTTTACATTTCAAAAATACTAAAACCTTGCAATGTAAGAATCACACGGATTGCTACGGGTATTCCAATGGGCAGTAACATCGACTATGCAGATGGTATAACCCTTTCTAAATCATTCAAGTCAAGAGGGGAGATGTAAAAGCAAGTTATTTAGAGACTCCTGACCAGGTCTGAAATCTTAAAAAAAGTCTTGACAACGGGACATTATTCTGATATAAAATGAAAACTTTACTAAAATGAAAAGGAGGTGATAATAAGATAACAGACAAGCAAAATAGAAGAGAATAAAGGAGGTTCAAATGAAGAAATTAGTCGCAATAGCCGTTGCTTTCATGTTTCTCATCGGATTCAGCGGATGCCCAATTCCAGGGGCACAAGAAGCAATGGGCAAAATAGGTGAAGCAATAGAAAAGATGGAAGAGATTCAAACACAACTCGATGATATGCAAGATCAGCTTGATGAAATAACTGATTCCTTTAACACCCTTGCAGACGAATTCGACAAACATATGGAAAAATACCATAAGAAGAAAACCGTTACCCCAAAACCAAAACCAAAGAAACCCCCAATACATAAGTAAGGATTAACGAAAAAGAAGGAGGAGAAAATGAATAAGTATCGCTTCATATTACCTTTGTTTATATTTCCGCTAATCGTATTGCTTTTCACTGGATGCCCCAATGGTGGTCCAGAAGATCTCCCTGAAAGACCCACAATAACACTTCATACTGCTGTTAGTGATGGAGCTGACCTCCAACTGGAATGGATAGATAACACTGATGGCGGTTCGGAGATTTTCTACATATATGCAGGAAACACTGAAATTGATAGTACATTTAACCTATCTTACACAATCGATGAAACCGATAGGGCATCATCTGTTGGAGTAACAGCCTGGATTGGAGATGAGGAGAGTCCTGAAGCCACCCTCGATCTTTCTCTAACAGAGACCTCAAATTTAGAAGTCTGGAGTACAGCAGATCCTTCTCCTGACCATCCATCATTTGTTAAATTCACCAATGGAAATGCAACTGCTGTCAGTGCAGCTAATGCAGACGATGCAACCTTTTTTATCGGTGACGCTACTCAGTTTGAAGGTATTCATAGGTGGGCTGGGGTTACCACTACACTTGAACCCGCATTTGCAGATGCATCATCTCCATATGATTTTGCACCAGGAACAGGAAATTATGATGACCTCTGGCCAGTAGGGGTTATTGCAATAAACGCTACATATTATATCTGGATTGATATGCAGCCTCATAATACCATGGGAGTCGAAGATAATTTCGTAAGGATTTATGTCGTTGACATCGTTGATGATGGCGGCTATAACAAAGTTACACTCAAGATATCCTATCAGAATGAAAATGGACTCAGATGGCTTGTAGATTAGTTTGAGTATCTTACTAAGAAAGGCGGAGGAAATCCTCCGCCTTTTTTTGTTATTAGTACCTGCACCTTCTTGCCCCGTTAGAAATTTTTCTAATAAGGAATGAAAATTTGTTTATAGGAGATTGCTTCAGTGGCAGATATGAAAGGTTACTCGCAATGACACAACATAAAACACTGTAAAAACAAGTGAGCCATCCTGGCTCGCAGTATAAAATAGATGGTAAATACTCAGTGAACCCCGTCATTGCGAGCCTGCCGAAGGCAGGCGTGGCAATCTCATATTGACATTAAGCGAAAATGAGATTGCTTCGGCAGAAATTATGAGAGAATACTCGCAATGACAGCATTTCGGGAGAATGTAACGGTGTTGACTGATTATTTACAATAGATGTGGAGCTGGAAGCTCCACCTATTAAGGAAGTCTCGCCTGTTGCTTTTTTCCACAGGCTATCAGCGAAACTATCAAAACTTTTTATAAATATTCTAATTGTTTTTTCTTGACAATCTCACTTTCTATAATTATATTAAGATAATAAAGCTGAACATAAGTTCGGGTCCTTGTTGAAATATATTAAAATGGGTGAGAGATATGTCAGTTGCTACAGCTGTCACTAATGTGTCAAAAAAAATGTCTGTCAAAACACTATTGAAGCTTATTCATGTTGCAGTAAGGAACAGGCGTGCAAGAAAGTTTCTCTTAAAACAGATGGAAAAACGGATGTTTGAAGATCTTATCAAAGCCAATCCTTACAATAGACCTGTAAAGGTTCAGGAAGATAAATATTATATGGGTAGAGCCCTTTTGAGAAGGATTGACAAGGTACTCACAGAAGGACATCTCTCCAGAAAAGCGACTGAATAAAGAACAGGACGGCAGACCATCGACCACGGATTGCTGAGAGCGTGAGTCATATATTTTCTCCCCCTCCCTTAATCCCTCCCATCGAGGGAGGGAAATATCAATGGACAAATATCCTATCAAGTGAGGGGAAAGACCAGGAAAAGTAAAAAACGTTATGATTATTCGCTCTGCTCAAAAGAAGGATAGGGAAAAAATTCTTAAAATTGCCAGTCATACCTGGGAAGGTTGGGATTACGTACCCCAACTCATTGACGAATGGCTAATTGAGGGCGGACTCTTTATTGCAGAAGAAAGTGGAGAGATTGTCGGTTTAACCAAAACCACTATCCTTTCTCGAGGTGAACTCTGGTTAGAGGGTATAAGGGTTAAAAAGGAACTCAGAAGACAAGGGATTGGAAAAAAATTAGCATTCTTTCAGCTCGAAGAGGCACTGAAACAGAGACCACGGATCATAAGACTTTCAACCGCTGAAGTAAACATTGAAAGTATAAAATTAATAAAAAATATGGGGTTCAGAAAGATTAATGAATTTAAATACATGGAACTTCATCATCCAGAAGAAAAAGAGTTACTTTCTAACGTCCTAAAAGGAAAAAATCACAAAGTACTATGGAACTATATCAGAGATTCTGTTTTCTTTAACGAATCCAAAGGTCTTCTCCCCTGGAGCTGGATTTTTAGAGAAATAACCCCTGAACTTATATCATCCCTTATAAAGGAGGAAAGAGTTTTCATAAGCAAGAAGGATGGAAGAATCATCTCTCTTATTATCTTACTTCCCCACAGGTATGAGAAGGAGACGGTTGAGATATGTTTAATTGAAGGTATTAACAAAAAAGAGATAGAAAAATTATTTGATTTTGCCCAGTATTATGTGGTTTCAAACAATATTAAAAAGTTAGTATTCTTTCCACCTTCATTAAGAGTGGAGAAAATTGCACTAAAGGCGGGTTTCTCTTTTCCTTATAGTTTTAAGAAGGTTCTTGTTTATGAGCTAGTTTCTGGTTGAAGAGTCGGTTCTTGTGATTTTTCAGAAACTGAGAATTTTTTGTTTATAAACCTAGTCAATCTCGATTTATGTCTTGCCGCATTATTTTTGTGAATTACACCTTTGGATACAGCCATATCGTATGCTTTGTAAGCCTCCTTCAGTAAGTCTGTTGCTTCATTTTTCTCTTTAGCATTCTTTACATTTTTTGTAATGGTCTTAAGATAACTCTTTACTGATTTATTTCTTAATCTTCTCTTTTTATTCTGTCTTAATCTCTTCTTTGCTGACCTTATATTTGGCATTTAGCATCCTCCTTGAATTTTTATTTTATATACACAAAAAAAAACACTTTGTCAACAACTTTTTTGAGATTTCTAATTTAAGAAATCTCAAACAAAGCAATCTCATATTTTCCATAATCAGTCATTAGTTATTGCGATTACTGCGCTTTTTGTCCCTATCCTCTGTCATCTGAATTCTGGGCTTAATCTGTATCATGTCTTCCAACGAGAACCTTACGTGGTTTACTTCCTTCAAATGGTCCAACAATTCCAGCCATTTCAAGTTGGTCAATGAGCCTCCCAGCCCTCGCATACCCCACCTTCAATTTCCTTTGAAGTAATGAAACAGAAGCCTGTTGATGACGGATAACTATATCCTTAGCCTCATCAAAAAATTCATCGAGCCCTTCTTCAATACCCTCTCGAGAGGGTTTACCATATTCTCCTGGACCCTCCTTTTCAAAACAGCGCTGCTCTGCTAAAGGAGGATAATACTCAAGATTATAAAAGAACATAGCAAGTCTCTCTATCTCTATATTATATTTCTCTGCGATCCTCTCTGAAAAGCCCATAATCCTTTCCTCTGCACCCGGGATTTGATTACTATTTACAATTGCTTCTATGATATTACTCTGTATCACTTCTTGTGCAATTTCAAAAGGATGTTCAGTCTCATTTTTAAACAAACCCTTGAGATGGAGTCCTGACCAAAGGTTGGCTATATTCTTCGCCTCATCTGTTGAGATATATGCACCGTGTAATCTGACAGGTATTCCCTTTCCTGGAGGTAAAAAGAGCATGTCTCCTCTTCCAAGAAGCTTTTCCGCTCCTATCATATCAAGAATGGTTCTGGAGTCTGTCATAGAGGCAACCTGAAACGCAATCCTTGCAGGAAAATTTGCTTTGATGAGCCCGGTAATCACATCAACACTTGGCCTTTGAGTTGCGAGGATAAGGTGAATACCCACTGCTCTGGACATTTGGGCAAGTCTTGTTAAGGTTGCTTCTATCTCACCAGATGCTTGAATCATCAGATCAGCAAGTTCATCAACAATTATAAGTATGTAAGGTTTCTTCTCTTCAATCTTTTTATTGTACCCCTCAATATCTCTTACCCCTACCTTGGCAAATTCTCTGTAACGGATTTCCATCCATTCAACAACCTGTTTAAGAATAAGAATAGCCTCCTTTGATTCGGTCAGGACAGGAAATATTAGATGGGGAATTCCATTATAGACAGGCAACTCAAGTCTCTTGGGATCAATCATAATAAATCTAACATCCTTGGGTTCCGCCTTATAGAGAATACTTGATATTATCGAATTTATGCAAACACTCTTTCCTGAACCTGTTGCACCTGCAATGAGAAGGTGAGGCATCCTCGAGATATCTGCAAGAACTGTTTCACCTGCAATATCCTTTCCAAGGCAAATGGTTAGGAGTGAACTCGATTTATTGAATTCTTCGCTCATAAGGAGTTCTTTAATAAAGACATTCTCTCTTCTTCTATTAGGCACCTCAATTCCAACCGTCCCTTTGCCAGGAACAGGAGCAACAACACGGATCTTTGGCGCCTTCATTGCAAGAGCAAGGTCATCTGCAAGGCTGGAAATTCTTGAGACCTTAATGCCAGGACCTGGTTCAAACTCGTATCGTGTAATTACCGGTCCAGTCCCTATTGTTGTAATATGTCCAGAGACACCAAAATCCCCAAGTTTATCAATAAGCCTCATCGCATTTGCTTTTAGTTCTGATTCAGCAATCGCAGGCTCCGATGGGGGAAGGTCATTCAGGAAATCAAGAAAATCCTGCTTGAATTTATCATCAATTTCTATCTTCATTATCTCTTCGCTTAAGCGTATGGTAACTTGCGGAAGCTTTTTCTCAACCGGTTTTTCAACCACATCAGCAATCACTTTCTCAACAGTAATCTCTTCCACTTTTTTCTTTGCCTTAGAAGGTTTTCTCTTTCTTACAATTCTAACCCTCTTTAATCCAATTTTCAAGTGAGAAAAGGAGAGTTCTGTAAATGTGAAAAGGAGGAACACAAGGAAAAGGAAGAGAATTATGTATGCTCCTATTGTTCCTGTAATCCTTATGAGGAAACTGGCACTTTCTTTACCTATAAGACCACAAACGGATACTGGAATTTTTGATATATTACGGAATGGGGGGAGACTCCAGATTATGTTGATCCAGTATGCAAGAAAAATAATCAGTGCAGATGGTTTTACAATTCTTTCCAGTTTCTTGTGAGTCAAAAGGAAAACACCCCATAAAGGAAGAAGAAGGGTCATAAGGAAGACGGGTATACCGATATATCGAAAAGACCAACTTGAAATATAGTATCCTGCAATTCCACCAAAATTATATACCTTTCCCGTTGGAAGATTCCTTATATCTTCCGTTCTAAATGTGAAAAGACTTACGAGGAGAAAGATAAAAATAAGAAAAAAAAGGAGCCCAATTATCTCATTAAGCCTTTCTTTTTTAAGTTTAGTAAGCCCTTTCCATAATCCAGTGATTGCAAGGTAAAAGATAAATACACCTGCTAATCCACCTACAAAGATTAGAAAATATTTTAACAATACTAACAATGCAACTCCTAAGATTCTTTATGTGTTACTTTCTTCCTCTTTTTCAGATCCCTTCGGTTTCTCCTCGAATTTCTCAAGAATTCCGGCAATGTCCTTGATATACCATTTTGCATCCTTCTTTTCAAGGCTAAAGATATATTCCCTCTCTTCTTCCTTTGTACCAATGAGACCTTTTGTCTCCATCTTCACAAGAACTTTTGCAAAGAAGTCACCGATCTCTGGTTCACCAATTGTATAATCTTTAACTTCAAAATTCCTGAATGTTGTTGTAAATGACTCATAAGCTTTTTCAGTTAAAAAAATAGTTTTCAGCAGTTTTTTTGCCTGTTCAATTGTCGTTGGGGATTTTTCATTCAATTTCCAAACATTTTGCATAAATGCCTCAATAGTGGATTGAGGTGTCCGCTGAAGATTTTTACCACAACTAAAAAAAAGTAAAAGGACTACAAAGAAAAGCAAAAATTTATATTTCACTGTAGAATCTCCTTTTTTGATTTAAGTATTGATAAATCATAAACCTATTATCATTTTCGAAAATATAATATCTAAAAAATTACCACCTGTCAAGGAAAAAATGGCGGGATAGCGGAACAAACGAACACCTCCTCCCTAAATGGCTAATGGCAAAAAAGACTTTACTATGTGTTTCCTTCGTGGTATAATTAATTAATTGCTTCGTAAGTGAGTCTTCTCGTCTGGAACGTTTGATCGTTTATGTCGTTTAGTTCATTGAAGCAGGTTAAATGACGAATAAGACAAAAGCTCGCAAATCGTAAACCGCTAAAGGATAAGTAAAATGATGTATAAAAACCTATGAGACATATAGAGAGAAGTTACATAAGGTATCTTGACCCAAAGGTGATCTCAAAACTAAAAGGACTTGACCTAATTGCACGAATGGTTGTTGAGGGTTTCCTTATTGGACTTCACAGAAGTCCTTATCACGGATTCTCAGTAGAATTTGCTGAGCATAGGGAGTATAGACCTGGTGATGAACTACGATACGTGGACTGGAAGGTATTCGGGAAAACAGACAGATACTATGTGAAGGTTTTTGAAGAGGAAACAAATCTCAAAGCTTACCTTATTATTGATAAAAGTGGTTCTATGGGATTCAGTTCGAATGGAATTTCAAAACTTGAGTATGTAAAATATCTTGCTTCTGCCCTCTCCTTTCTTCTCTTAAGACAAAAAGATGCAGTCGGTCTTCTTCTTTTTTCAAAAGGTTTAGATTCGTATATCGCTCCAAGTTCGAGAAAGAACCATCTCAATATGCTCTTAAAAGAACTGGACCAATTAAAACCGGGTGGAGAAACATCTCTCTCCACCGTGCTCTTTGAACTTGCTGAAAAGATAAAAAGAAGAGGGCTTATTATTCTCTTCTCCGACCTTTTTGATGATTATGAGAATGTTGTCAAATCATTAAAAATCTTCAGGCACAAGAAAAATGAGGTCCTCGTCTTTCATACGCTTGACTCCGCAGAGATATTATTTCCGTTTACAGGAGACATACTTTTTCGGGATATGGAAACCAACGATAAGATTACCATTGACCCTAAAAGTATAAGAAAAGACTATCGTGAAAAAATTGAAAATCTTTTAACCTCTTACAAAAGGGACTTCAGGAATGCCTCTATTGATTATCAGTTTTTGAGAACAGATACTACCTATGATAAAGCACTCCTCTCCTATCTTGCAAAGAGAAAAAAGATGAAGTAAAATGATTCATTTATTACATCCATTTTACCTTTTCGGTCTCTTGCTTGCATCCATTCCTCTCATTCTTCACCTTCTCGGTAGACGAAGAATACGAGAACGTCCCTTTTCTTCACTTTTGTTACTCAAGGAGATAAAAAAGAGTAGTTCGGTCTGGATGCGCATAAAGGATTTAATCCTACTCCTTCTGAGGATATGTTTCCTCTTATTCATTGTTATTGGCTTCTCACATCCACTTGTTTTATCTCCGGTTCCTTTCCTTGGAAAAGAAGCACCAAAGGACGTTGCAATACTCATAGATGTCTCAATGAGCATGGGAATGGATGGGCTTTTCGAAAAAGCAAAGCATGAGGTAAGGAGGACTTTCAGGATACTTGGCAGGGGAAACAGAATAATCCTTATTTCATTCAGTGATAGGATTGAAGAGGAAAAGGAAATAGTTGATGAAGCAGAACTCGGTTCCTTCCTTGACAACCTAAGAATAACATATAGAGGCACGAATATTCCGCTACCTCTTGAAGTAGCGGAAAAAAAACTTCTTAAAAAAGAGGGATTTATAAAGGAAATTATTATTATTTCTGATTTTCAAAAATCAGCCCTTGAAAACATCGAATCCGTATATAATATTATTCGAAAAAAGAAAATAAATATCTATGCCTCCTGTATAGAAGGGAATAAAAAGAACCTCTTTTTTTCTGGCTGGAGAATTGAACCACCATTTCCCCTTCCAGGTTTAAGACTGAAGATTTATCCAAAATTGGTATCTAATATTGAAGGTCCAAGTCCTGTTGAAATTTTTATGAACGGTGTAATGAAGGGTGTCAAAAAGCGCACGGAAGAAAAAACTGAAGTCTTCTTTGAAATAGAACCGAGAGAGCCAGGTTACAAAAGCGGTTCGTTTCGCACGAGAGGGGATTCGCTTGATATGGATAATAATTACTATTTCTCTTTCTATGTTCAGAAAAGCCTTAATGTGCTTCTCGTCGGAAAGAATAATGAGTATTCCTATTTAGCTGCTGCATTAAGTCCAGGAATAGAAACACCAATAAATCTAAAAATCATTGAACCAGCAGAACTTCCAAGAATTAATCCATCTCAATACGATCTCCTTATCCTTTACAATACGAAAATAGATGGCTATGTGAAAGCACGAACAATGGATTTTCTTGCCCATGGAGGTGGGGTTTTATTTGTGATGGGTAATGAATTTACCAGTGAAGTAAATAAAATTATTCTTGAAGATATTCATATAGTGAAGAAAAATGATGCAAAAAAGGGGTTCTTCACTTTGAAAATGATAGATACAGGTTTCGAACCTCTTTCAGGTTTCAAGAATAAAGGATTAAAAAATCTATACGATGCAAAAATTTTCCAGTATTTTACGATAAAATCAAACATGAAAACGGTTATTGAGAGTAAAAATGGAGATCCTTTAATGATCGCAGGGAATATCAATGGTGGGAAGATGGTGCTATTCCCTTTTGCCCTTGACTCTGAATGGGCACAATTGCCCCTCAAAGCCATCTTTGTTCCACTTATTTATAGATTAACCTTCTATCTCGCCACAAAGCCGGAAAAACTTCCTGAATTCCACATAGGGGAGCCCATTAGGATTTCTTCCCAAAAAGAGGGGAAAACACCTCTATTTATATTACCTGATGAAAGGAAAAAATCACCGATCCTTTCAGCATCGAGGAAAGATTATATATTAAAGGGTACAGATTTACCAGGAATCTATAAGTTTATTCCACAACCTGGTGAAACAATACCTATTGCTGTTAATGTGAAAGAGGAAGAATCGAGGCTTGATGTAATTTCATTCGAAGAACTCAAACTCCTTCTACCTGACATAAAGGAATCTGAAAAAAGGGAAGGATTCCCAACATCAGGTAAAAGATGGATTGACCTCTTCCCATTCTTCATCATCCTATCCCTTCTCTTCCTCACTGCCGAACTGATTCTTCAAAACAAGTAGGTTTTCACCGCAAAGAACGAAAATAAATATTTTTTAGCCACAGATTTTCACAGAAAATCACTGAATAATTACTATACCCTTCCCCAACCAACTGATCAATTGCCACGGATGAATACGGATATATCTTTCGTTATTATCGTTTATTTAGTCTATTGAGTCTCTTGGCTACTCCTTACTCCTTACTCCTTACTATCTTTTCTATTGCCCACATTGCATGCTCTTGTAGCATTGGGTTGAGTTCTTCGCTCATCCGTTTCAACAATCGTATAAATTTTGCATTCCCTGAATTTCCCATTGCAACAATTGAATTTTGTAAAAGACCATTTCGTTTTACTCTTTTTATAGCAGAGTTTCTAAATCGCTTGCTAAATTCTTCGCTTGCGAGTATGATAAGTTTTTCGAGAGGTATAGACATTAAGTCTTTTTGTGGTTTGAAAAGAGGCTCAGCTGTCTCAGGAACATCCTTGTTGAATGGGCATACTTCCTGGCAACTGTCACAACCAAAAACCCGGTTACCAAGGGTATCCCTTAATTCAAGCGGTATCTCTCCTCTATTCTCTGTGGTAAAATAGGAGAGACATCTTGATGCGTTTATTATTCCTGGAGTAATGATTGCTTTAGTTGGACATGATTCAATACAGAGGTTACAATCAAAACAGAGCCTTTTCCCTGAACTATCCTTCTTGAGCTCTACATCAAGTATAATTTCTCCAAGAAAAACCCATGAGCCAAACTCCTTGGTAATTAATATTGTATTCTTACCAATCCATCCTAAACCAGCTCGCTCAGCAATAGCCTTTTCCATAACGGGTCCTGCATCGCAGTAGATCTCTCCCTTAACCTCACCGCTTGTTTCATTGACAACGAAATCAAGCAGCAATTTGAGTTTGTCTAAGACGACTTTATGATAATCATAACCCAACGCATATCTTGAGATAACGGACAGGTTACCATCTGTTGCATGCTCAATCCATCCTGGGTTGTAATTTATTGCAACGGAGACGATTGATTTTGCACCTTCAAAAGTTCTTGAAGGTTTCAACCGTTCCTCAATGTTCTTCTCAAGATAACCCATTCTTGCATTGTAACCTTTACGGAGCCACTCAGTGAAATACTCCTGGATCTCAGCAGAGAATGGTGCTGTATCCGTTATCCCAACCTTACTAAATCCTATTTCCTTAGACTTCGTTTTTATTTTATCAGTCAAATCCATAAAATTATAAATAGAGATTAACGCCTACAGCATAGTGCAAAGGGAATAGCGTATAGGGTAAATTTGTCATTGCGAGTTCGTCTTCTTTGCTCTGCTTCCGCGAAGCAATCTCGGTTTTTCCTCTTCAACGCTCGGTAGCCGTAGGTTTTAGCCTGCGATAATCCTTCTTTCGTACTTTAAAAGGTGCGGCTACATACTACTTAGTCCTTTCAAACCTACTCTCAACTTCTCTCCTTGCTTCCTCTATCTCATCAAGCAAGTTTATCACACCTGTTTTTGTAAGATTTTTCTCTTCAAGGATGGTGTATCTATCAGGTTTTATTTTACTAGCATAGAGTACTGCATTAACAAATTCCTCCTTCTTTATCCCGATATCTTCGCTGAGCACAGGTAAACCAAGGGAATAATTAAACTCTATAATCTCTTTTTTGTATCGTTGATGAAGGAAGGCAGAAATAACATTACCAATGGATACCGTGAACCCGTGAGAGACAGGAAGTGAGAAAAGATAATCAATGGCATGGCTTATCTTATGTTCTGCTCCACTTGCAGGTCTTGAGTTTCCTGCAATAGACATCGATATGCCACTAAGGACAAGTCCCCAGGCAAGGTGTTTCAAGTCATTCTTCGATATCTTCTTTAATGAAATTTTAGAAAACCTGGGAAATACAAAAAGGGAAGCGGAGCGGGCAATTCCTGTCGCAAGTTCACTGTATGCCTTTTTGTTCTTTTCTTTGAAAACCTCTGCATCAATCGATGCAAAAAGATTCGCTACAAGGTCTGCTATACCTGAAAGTAGAGATGCTGTTGGTGCACCTACGACTGTTTTAAGGTCAATGATCACAGCATAAGGACTCTCTGCTCTTCTACTTTCAGACCAGTGTTTACCATCCCTTATAACAGCAACTGGTGAAGCAATACCATCATGTGATAGAAGCGTGGGAAAAGAGAGAAACCGTATCTTTTCAACGAAAGAAGCATATTTTGCAATATCAAGTATTTTGCCACCACCAATCCCAATACAAAAATCAAACGAGCCGTTTTCTATCCTATTTACGGTTTTTTCCAGTGCCTTTTTATCACTTTTCTCTACTAAGAGTTTTTCAGCTTTTGTTCTATTGGATAATAAATAATCAAAAAGCCATTTTACCTTCATTAAAGGTGAAATAGATGTAACGATAAGCACCCGTTTAGGTTGTTCGCTCTGGAATACCCTTTCAAATGCTTTTTTTGTCTCGTTTTTTTTCTCTGTGATATATATATATTGAGGGATTTTCATCGCTTTATAAATATTTTTTTAACCACAGAGGACACAGAGACCGTAGAGGGTTATCGTAATTGCCCATCCCATCCGCCAAGTCATTTTCGACACTGATTTCACAGATAACCACTGATAAAAATTTTATCATGTTTGCCCACCCGCTCCACAAAAGTCTCTTTCACTACAGATACCACAAAGATATTATATAGTTATTAGTCATTCGGTGTTTTTTCATCATTCGGATTTTTGGATTTCGGAATTCCATATCTTAACCTATCCACTTCCATGTAAAAACAACTCCCTCATTTTTACCAAAGCCTCTCCAGCCTTGCCAGAAATGAATTCATCTGCAATAGAGGAAATTGGAGTTCTCTCTAAATTTATTTCAACAATATAAGCTCCACTTTCTTTAGAAACATACGGAAGGGAGGCAGCAGGCTGGACAACGCCAGATGTGCCAATAACAAAACAGAGTTCTGCTTCCCGTGCTTTAAGAAATGCCATTTCCAACACTTCTCTATCAAGACTCTCACCGAACCATACTACATCAGGTCTCAGATATCCACCACATTCACATTTCTGCAATTTTTCAGACATGATTTCACCATATCTTTTCCCACAATTAAAACATTTATTCTCCCAGATATTTCCATGCAGTTCAAGAATGTCTTTGTTCCCAGCCTTCCTGTGAAGCCCATCAATATTCTGAGTAATAAGCATAAAATCAGCAAAGAATTTTTCCATATCACTTATAACATAGTGTGCTGCATTCGGTTTTGCTTTCGCTATAATTCCCCTTCGCCAGTTGTACCATCCCCAGACAAGCTGGGGATTTCTCATAAACGCATCAGGTGTTGCAAGCTCTTCTGGTCTATACTGTTTCCATAATCCTTTATCACCTCTGAAAGTGGGAATACCGCTTTCCGCAGAAACACCCGAACCCGTGAGCACCACACACCTTTTTCCTTTCCTAATTATTTCCTTAATCCCCATTGTTTACCTTTAATATAACTCAATGGAAAAGTCAAGGAAAAAA
>SOIS01000047.1 GCA_004375965.1 Candidatus Cloacimonadota bacterium
GCAGAGTGATAAGCAGTTCTGTTGATTGATTTATCAGCTCCTTCTTATCCACATGAGTTTGGTAACTATGATACACCAGGCGTTGCCTGTGGTGTTTATGTCTCAGGTTCCTATGCCTATGTTGCAGATGTTGAAGCACTTCGGGTAATTGATATATCAGCACCAGCAAACCCGCAAGAGATTGGCCATTGTTTTACATATGGTTTTCCTGTTGGTGTATTTGTGTCACCTCCCTTTGCCTATATTGCTGCTTGGTATGGGCTTAGTGTGATAGATATATCCACGCCCTCTAATCCACAGGAGGTGAGTTATATTTTCGAGACTGATGTTCGTGATGTCTATGTATCAAATTCTTATGCATATATTTCTTGTGCTTCTGATGGCTTTTGGGTTATAGATATTTCTACACCTTCAGATCCACAGGAGGTGGGTTATTATAAGCCACCAAATGGGAGTATAAGCATTTATGCATCAGGTTCATATGCATATACTACTATGGTTGGACTTCAGATTTACGAGAATTTACTTGAAGGCGCTAAGAATCCTCAGAGCGAAATCAACCCATCATCTTTTCAGGTTTCTCTTCAGACTAATCAGACAATTAATCAAGATTTGACAATTAGCAATTATGGCGATGCGTTTTTGACCTGGGGCATAGACGAAAGCCCATCCGTAGATTGGCTTTTGGAAGACACTACAAGTGGGTGGTTAAATCCTGGAGATAGTATGAGCGTTACATTAACCTTCGATGCGACCGGTCTTAATCTCGGTAATTATTATGATACACTGGTTGTTTCCAGTAACGACCCGAATAATCCAGCGATTAACGTTCCGATACAATTGACAGTTTATACTGGTGATAAGATTTTTGTCTATCCAAGTCCTGGATTTGCAAGAAGTGGAAGTAAGGTTCTGACTTTCGCAAATTTACCCGATGAGGGGAAAATCTATGTTTATACACTATCAGGCAGTTTAGTATGGAAACATTCATTTGTTCATCTAGATAAATTCTATTCCTGGAACTGTAAGAACCAATTTGGTAATGATATAGCCAGTGGTGTTTATTTTTACAATGTCGAGAATAAATCAGGTGATGTTTTAAAGAAAGGTAAGTTTGCAGTAGTTAGATAGATTGACAAGCGTATTTTGTATCTTGAAGCCTGACCCCAATATTCTTGCAAAGAAAATACTTGACATAATATAATCCCAAGGTTAAATCTTAGTTATGAAGAAACAGAAGCAGGCATATATCTATGCTATTATCGCTGTTTTGTTCTGGTCAACGGTTGCTTCTGCTTTCAAGGTTTCATTGCGCTATGTTGATGTATTTCAGTTATTATTCTTCTCTTCCCTTTCTTCCGTTATAATTCTTTTCATTATTCTCTTTATTCAGAATAAACTGAAACTGCTCCGAACATATGAAGCAAAGGATTTTCTCCGTTCTGCCTTGCTTGGATTCTTGAACCCTTTTCTTTACTATATTGTACTGTTCAATGCTTACTCATTACTTCGAGCGCAGGAAGCCCTTACGTTGAATTACACCTGGCCCATTATGCTTGCCCTGCTCTCGATTCCAATTCTGAAACAGAAGATAGGCTTCAGAAGCATCCTTGCAATTTTCATTAGTTTTCTTGGAGCTTTTATCATAGCAACAAAGGGAAATATTATCTCTTTTAAATTCACGAATATCCTGGGTGTACTGCTTGCTTTAGGTAGCACTGTAATCTGGTCTTTATTCTGGATTTACAACATAAAGGATAAACGTGATTATGTTGCAAAACTTTTTCTTAATTTTGTATTTGGATTTATTTTCATACTGATCGCAGCGCCGTTGTTTTCAAAAATCAGTATTCCTGATATGCGAGGGCTTTTCGGGGCTGGTTACGTCGGTCTTTTTGAAATGGGAATAACGTTCGTATTCTGGTTGAAAGCTTTACAGCTATCAAGGACAACTGCAAAGGTGGCAAACTTAATCTACCTGTCGCCTTTCATATCTCTTATAATCATTAATCGTATAGTAGGGGAAAACATATTAGTTTCAACAGTAATTGGATTAATCTTAATTGTAACAGGTATCATAGTTCAGCAATACACTGCTCGCACACGCGTATCGTCGTAAGAATATCCGATACTTCTTCACAAGGGTAGTGATTTCAAGAGATTTCTTCCCTCTTTATTTCTCTGTTTCTTCCGTCTTCTCAACTGGAAGGGGAGGAACAGTCCTTATGCCCTTTTTCCTGCCGGGTGTGTTATCAAACTCTTCTATCACATAGTAAATTGTTGTAATAAACTGTTTTTCAAACTTGCCATGGAAATAACTGTGAACTAAGTTGGTATAATGCACAACATCCTTTTCATATGGTGATGCATTAGGGTCATCAGGATGAATCAACCGTGCAATGCATCTCAACTCAAAAGAGGGTATATCGAGGAAAACAACAGAACAGGCAGGATTCTCCATTAGATTTAAAAAGGTATGTGTTTCAAATGAAGGTGTGGTGTAGAGTTCGAGTGAAACCTGTCTTGTCTTATCAAATAGAGTATCATCTTCATAAGTTTTCTTTAATATTGCAAGTTTCTCAGACATTTCATTAGTTATTGTCTTTTCAAGAAGGGAGATTGTATCCTTTAATTTTTCCTTAACGGGAACAAATCCCATCCCTTTTACTGCGTTATTTATTGTGAATCTTGAATCTTTTCTTACACCACCATATGATGCAACAGAACCGCTATGCGAACCAGCGTAACCCGGTCTTTCCCCTTCTCCTTCTATCATCATTGCTATTTCTTCAAGTTTTTTTACCCGAGAAGAGTAATTCCATTTTAGGAAATCTTTGCTAAATTCCCTCACTTTAAACTCTTTCCAACTTCCATCGATTTCCGCACTGATTATACCTCCATCAATTTTGTCTGTGTTGACATGATCCTGATGAAATGTTTCTCCTTTCCAACAGTCTTTCTCTCCCCTTTCCCATTTTCCACCAAATAGCCCTGAGAATTTAACTGTGAAGAAAAAGAGAAAGGAACTTGCAATTCCTGCAAATTTCAGAAAAGTCCTTCTTCCAATGAACATTTTCTTTAATTCCTCCTTCCTATTCTAATAATTAAAAATTATATCAATTATGCTTATATCTATTTTCTTTTTTTTGAATTCTATATTTATATTTTAAATTCCGAGTAATACTAATATATTTTTTTTAATAAATCAAGGATTTTTTTAAAGAGGTACTAATGAAAATAAATTTGCTAAGAATATTTTAAAAGCTGGTTTATATCTCTTATTGATTACCTTTAAGGGAAATGTAGAAGTTCGAACCTTAAATTCCAAAAATTACTGATAAGTTGAATCTCACATGTTGGAAGTTAATGTAGTAATTGAAATGTTAAAAATGGTAATAAGTTTTCAGGATAGGAGAAAGTTGAATTTGCAATGTTTAATCTTAGTTATTAAATATCTAAGTTATTTCCCCATCATAATTTTTTTTAAAAAAAGCGCATTTTTTCCTTGACAAAATGTGAATTTTCCTATAAAGTGGTGAAAAGTGGTGAAAAGTGGTGAAAAGAAAGGAGAATCTTTGAGCCTAAGTGGTTGTCATTCACATTCAGTAGATCATAAAGGAAGAATATTTATTCCCTCAAAATTAAGAAAGAAGGTTATCGATAAGAATAAAAGAACTGTTGCTGTTACCAGGGGTTTTGATAAGTGTCTCTCGATCTACTCCTTAACAGTGTGGAAGGAATTCGAGGGTAAACTGCTTGCCCTGCCGCAAAGTAAAAGGAAGAACAGATTTATAGTCCGATACTTTTTGGAGAATAAAGAAGAGGTTGAGGTTGACAGTCAGGGAAGGATTAAAATTCCACAGCATCTATTAGACTATGCAGTTATAGAGAAAGAAGTAATAATTGCAGGTGTTCTTAACAGGATAGAAGTATGGAATCCTGAGATTCACAAGAAGGAGATAGAGGGGATGGAAAGCATCAAGGATGAGATTTTAGAAAGTCTGGAGATATAATGCATTATGAAAAGGAAAAGATAATCCCGTATAAAAAAAGGTTGTTTACACCACGATGGAGATTTAAATCTTTATTAAAACGCAACGGAAACTATGTAACTGTAGTATCACTCTCCGGTTTTCTTAAAAGAGACGATATAACAATAATAGATACTATCATAGATAGTGACCTGAAAACGGGTATAAATCGGTTTATTGTTAATTTTTCTAATGTTAATCATATACATTATAAAGATGTTAATCTTCTGTTGCTTATAAAAGAAAAGATTAATAGACATAAAGGAGAGATAAAATTTGTTGTAGAAAAACCATATATTATTGATATTCTATTTGTTGGAGGGTGGCCTTTTGTCTATAACTTTTATCCATCAGAAAGGAGTGCAATAGACGCTTATAGAAAAGAACATTCTTTAACCTGGAGGCAACATGTCCACAATACATATTCCGGTTCTATCGAAGGAAACGATTGAAGTACTATTAGAAGGTGGAGGGAAGGCATACATCGATTGTACAGTTGGAACTGGTGGACATTCACATGGACTACTTTCGCAAACACCTGAGGATGTAGTTGTCATTGGTATAGATAAGGATGAACAGAGTCTTGAAATCGCAAAGGATAGATTAAAAGCCTTTGGGAAAAGAGTTACATTATTAAAAGGTGGATATGAGGAACTTGACAAACTTGTAAAACCCATTGAACCCGGACCTGTGTCCGGGATACTATTTGACCTCGGAATGTCTTCATTCCAGCTAGATGAACCGGAGAGGGGATTCAGCTTCAGGGATGATGGTCCTCTTGATATGAGGTTTGACAAATCACAGGACTTCACTGCTGAAAAATTATTAGCTACATATTCCCAGGAGAAACTACTTTATCTTTTCATGAAGTTTGGTGAAGAGAAGTGGTCTCGGAGACTTTCAAGAGTAATTTTTGAGAGGAAGGAAAGGAAACCTTTTAAAACCACAGTTGAACTTAGTGATTTTGTTAGAAGGAATATTCCGAGAAGAGCTGCTCATAAAACCCTTGCACGAGTCTTCCAGGCAATTCGTATCACAGTAAATAGTGAATTGGAAAATCTAAAAAGAGGTTTGATAAGAGCCTTTGATCTTTTAGATATTGATGGAAGGATAACTGTAATCAGTTACCATTCTCTCGAAGACAGGATTACAAAGAACTTTTTTCGTATACTGAAAAATGCAGGATTCCTTAAGGTTATTAATCCAAGGTGTGCTAGACCATCCAAAACTGAAAGGATGAAAAATAGACGATCCAGAAGTGCACGTCTCAGGGTAATAAGAAAAATAAGTGAAATAACTGAGGAGATGACCCCAAAAGAGATAGAAGAATTAGAGGTTGAAAAGGAGTTGGGAGAAGAGGAAAATGATTAAAAGATTTTTTCTTATCATTGTCATATTTGCAGTTGTTGTTCTACTTGGGGTCTTCTATGTGTGGGAGAGAGCTACTGCGCTTCAACTAACTATTGTCCTTGGTAAAAAAGAGAAAGAGTTAAATACTATTCAAAATAGGATTGATAGTCTAAGATTGGAGTATTTGAATCTTACTTCTGTCATAAGAATAGAAAAGATTGCAAAGGAAAAACTCAAAATGCGATACCCTACAAGTAAAGAAGTAAGGTATATAATAGAGAACAGATAACAGAGGACAGGAAAATAGGAGAAGGATAGGGACCTTTTGTTTTATGTCCAATCTCTGAATTGAAAGTAGAATGAAGGGAAAAGGAATTAAGAAAGGTATGGTTATTGTCTTGCTCATTTCTGTATGGGGTTTTTTCTTTTTGAGACTGGGTCATATTCAGATTTTCCGAAACGGTTATTATTCAAAGAAGTCCCACAAGCAGAGTGTTAAGAAAATTATTGTTCATCCGGAAAGAGGAAAAATTTTTGATAGAAATGGTAAGCTCATTGCTACAAATATAAAAACCAAGACCCTTGTAGCTTTTCCAAGGAAAATCAAGGATAAGAAGAAGACAGCATTGATTTTATCAGAACACGGTTATGGTTCGTTTGACAATGTATATCGAGGAATAAAAAGAAATAATTTCATTTATTTGAAGAGGAATTTAGAAAAAAATCCACCCAAGGAAATCAAAGAAATTGAAGGCATAGAGCTCTTACAAGATAGAAAAAGATTTTATCCTTATGGGATCCTCTGTTCCTCATTAATTGGTTTTGTTGGAACGGAATATTCTGGGCTCGAAGGACTTGAGTTTGAATTTGATTCACTCCTTGGTGGAAAACCAGGCTGGTCATATCTTCAGAAATCTCCTTCGGGCGTACTGTATCCTCATCCTGCTTTACAGGTTAAAAGTCCAAAAAGTGGTAAAGATATTGTTCTCACAATTGATGTTGATATTCAGTCAATCGTTCTTTCTGAACTTGAGAAGGTTCTTGATGACACATCAGCCAAGGGAGGGATTGTTATTGTTATTAACCCAAAAACAGGTGAGATTCTTGCAATGGTTAATTTACCCGGGTATGACCCTAACCATCCGCTTCAATATGATAAGAAATTATGGATAAATCGTTCCATTTCTGAGTTGTTCGAACCAGGATCAACATTCAAGATTGTTGCTGCAACAGCCGCAATAGAAGAAAAAGTTTTTAAGCTTAATGACGTAGTTGAGACTGGAGAAGGAGTTACAATCGTTGGTAGAGTGAAGATAAAAGATGCTGAAAAGCATGGTCCACTAACTTTCGTGGAGTTTGTTCAACATTCAAGTAATGTGGCAGCAGTAAAGATAGCCAAGAAAATTGGTAAGAACAAATTTTACTGTTACGAAAGGAGTTTTGGATTTGGGGCACGAACAAAGATCGGGCTTCCGGGTGAAGAGAAGGGATATATAGGAAATCCAATCCATTGGACGCCATTAAAGTTTGCCACAATGTCTTTTGGACAGGGCGTTTCGGTTACTGCACTGCAACTCGTTTTTGCATATAGTGCTATTGCGAATGATGGTTTTTTGCTAAAACCATTATTAGTTAGGTCTATTATATCAAGTAAAGGAGATACTCTTTATACCTCTACCTCTTGTATGGTAAGAAAAGTGATGAAAGAAGAGACTGCTCACATTTTAAAGAAAATTCTTGTTGGTGTTGTTAATTGTGGGACTGGTAGATTCGCAAAAATTGATGGGATAGAGATTGCTGGTAAGACAGGAACAGCTGAGAAGAGCAAACCTGTGATTGGATACGAAAAGGGTGAATATATAGCATCTTTTATAGGTTTCTTACCTGTTCAGGATCCGCAACTTTTGATAGGTGTCTTTATCGATGAGCCAAAGGGATTATATTGGGGAGGATATGTTGCAGCCCCTTTATTTCGTAAAGTTGCTCAAAGAATCATCTGCTTAGAGGATTATAATAATAAAGTTGTTAGTGATTTTATTGTTAAAAGCACAAAAATGGAGCCAAATGAAACTATCAAGGATAATTGAAATTATTAATCCAGTCTTGGTAAGAAATTTTACTGATGTAGATATAAAATCCCTTGCTTATGATTCGAGGAATGTTACAGCTGAAACACTATTTTTTGCCATACATGGTGAAAAGTATGATGGTCACAAATTTATTCAGGATGCAATAGAAAGAGGCGCAAATTCATGCGTAGTTGAGAAAGAGGAGAAAATTTCAACTGTACCTCTTATTAAAGTGGAAAACGCGAGAGAAACACTTGCTAAAATTTCTACTCATTTCTATGGTTTTCCTTCCAGGAAACTTCTTGTTGTAGGTATAACAGGAACAAATGGTAAAACTACAACGTCATTTCTTATAAAGAATATTCTTGATACAGCGGGTAGGAAGGCAGGGCTTATAGGAACCATGGGATATTTTATTGGAGATAAAAACATCAACCTACCAAATACAACACCAGAATCTCTGTGGCTCCAGAGGATTATGAGAGAGATGGTCGATTCAGGGATAGAGGTTTGCATTATGGAGGTTTCCTCACATGGAATAAAGATGGGAAGAATAAATAATATAGATTTTGATATTGGTATTCTGACAAATATCTCGAGAGACCATCTTGATTTTCATCGAACCTTTTCAGATTATGTAAATACAAAACTGAAGTTGTTCCAAGGGCTTAAAGAGCAATCCATTGCTATTGTTAATCTTGATGATGGGGAGAGTAATAGATTTATAAAAGGAATCTCAACAAGATGTTTCACATATGGAATAAAAGAAGAGGCACATTTTAAAGGGGAAATAAAGAGGATTGATGAGAATGGTATGGAACTTTTAATTAGACATAAGGATAAAGTTTTTGAGATTTCATCCCCTCTTCGTGGAAGATACAATGCATATAATATTATTCCATCATTTGCTTTTTCCTATATAATAAAAGTGAAAGAAGAAGAGATAAAGAAAGGGATCAGTTCCTTTCAGGGAGTTTCTGGAAGGGGAGAGAGGGTAACAACAGGCTTGGCTTTCAACTGTATAATAGATTATGCGCATACACCTGATGCACTTTATAATCTCTTCAGCTCCGAGAAGGAAATGACAGATGGAAGATTGATCTGTGTTTTTGGAGCAGGTGGTGACAGGGATGTAGGGAAAAGACCGGAGATGGGAAAGGTCGCAGCATCGCTATGTGATGTTATAATCCTTACTTCTGATAACCCAAGAGGTGAAAAACCAGAATCAATAATTAAAGATATCTTGGAAGGGATGAATAGCAAAAATGTTATAGTAGAGGTAAACAGGGGAAAGGCAATTGAGACATCTATAAATATGGCGAAGAGAGGGGATATAGTAATTATTGCCGGAAAGGGTCATGAGAGGTATCAGGAGATAATGGGGAAACGTAATTCATTCAATGATAGAGAGATAGCGGAGTCCTGTATTAGAAAGCTAAAAGAAAAGAACTGATGAAAGTAGAAGGTCTAACACTTAATTTTATACTCAGGGCAACAGGAGGAACGTCCAGTGGGGGAAGGAAAGAAATAACAGGTATTTCTGTTGATTCAAGAACTATAAAGAAGGGGGAGGTTTTTTTTGCGTTAAAAGGAGAAAATTATGATGGTCACTCGTTCTGTGAGAAGGCTTTTATTAAAGGCTGTAGCTATGTGGTAATTGAGAAGGATTTGGGGATAAAGAACGATTTTATAAGGGTGAAGAATACTCTCGAAGCGCTCGGGAATTTGGCAAAAAGGTGGAGACAGAAATTCAATCTAAAATGTGTTGCCATTACTGGAACGAGTGGTAAGACAACAACAAGAAGAATAATAAACTACATTCTTAAAGATCGGTATGAATGTACTGAGACTGTGAAGAATTATAATAACATGGTTGGCCTCCCCCTTTCTGTTCTTCAAATACGTAAGAAAACAGAGATAGCAATTCTTGAAATGGCGATGAATAGCATTGGAGAGATAAAAAGACTTTCACACATTGCTGACCCTCATGTAGGTATTATTACGAATGTCGGAAGAGGGCATCTTGAGTTTCTCGGATCCATTCAGAATGTTGCAAAAGCAAAGTCAGAACTTCTCCTTTACCTCAAAGAAGGGGATGTTGCAATTTTGAATAGGGACGACCCATTTCTTATGAACATAAGGAATAAAACTAAGGCAGAGGTAATAACCTATGGTATAGAAAATAGATCTGATTTCAAAGCCGATACTATCAAAATAGGTAAGAGAGGTTCATCTTTTGCAGTAAATGGAGAAGGTCCTTTTCATCTTCCTCTTCTTGGAAAAATCAATATCTATAATGCTTTAGCAGCAATTGCTACTTCAAGCCTATTTGGTCTTGGAAGTGAAGAAATTAAAGAGAGATTGAAGTCTGTAAAACCAGAACCTCTGAGACTGAATAGGATTTCACATAGTGGGATTATCATCTTTAACGATAGCTACAATGCAAATCCGGATTCAATGGCTGCTGCACTTTCTATAGTTGCTGCGGAGAAAGGGAAACGAAAGATTGCCTGTCTGGGAGATATGCTCGAACTTGGCAAAAAATCAGTAACGTTTCATAAGGATGTTGGTAGAAAATTAGATCAGTATGGCTTCAATATTATTTTTCTTTACGGTCCCCTTTCTATGTATATACTTCGGAATGTTAAGAAAAAAAGTTTCAAAGGGAAGGTTTTACACTTTAAGGATAAGGAGAAATTAACGAGGAAACTTATTGATACGATTAAAAAAGGTGATGTCGTTCTCATAAAGGGCTCACATAACAATCGTCTTGACATCGTTGCAGATGCCCTTATAAAAAACATAAAAGGAAGAAGGTAAGATGCTTTATCTTTTACTGACGCCTTTAAAAGAACAGTTTTCGGTTTTGAATGTTTTCAGGTATATTACATTCAGGGCGAGTTATGCTGCAGTTACATCCCTACTACTCTGTTTCTTCCTTGGTCCACCCTTAATCCGATGGCTCAGAAGGATTGGAATGAAGGATAATCTCAGACCATATCTTGAGGAAGCACACCAAAAAAAGAAGGGAACACCTACAATGGGTGGGATTATTATGCTTATTAGTATAACTGTTTCTATACTCTTATGGGCAGATCTTAGTAATAGATTTATCCTGATTTCCCTCTTTTCCCTCCTTTGGCTCGGGGCAATCGGCATAGTGGATGATGTGTTAAAGGTAAAAAAGAATGTAGGTATTAGTGCAAAAACAAAACTGCTCGGTCAGTTTACTCTTGGATTAGTCCTCGGAGTTATCCTCACATTAAAACCACAAGTCACAGGATATGAGAATATGACTAGTCTGCTTTTTCTTAAGAATATCTTCCTCAATCTTGGATGGTTTTATATACCATTTATCATATTTGTAATCGTTGGGACGTCAAATGCGGTTAACATAACAGATGGGCTTGATGGACTTGCAACGGGTCTTATTGTGGTTACAGCAGTTGGTTATGCAGTGTTGAGTTATATAACAGGAAATGTAAATATGAGTGAGTATCTTAACATCCTTTTTATTAACGGGAGTGGTGAATTAACAATCCTATGCGTTGCTATAGCAGGTGCAGCACTTGGTTTTCTCTGGTTTAATACACACCCTGCACAAGTTTTTATGGGGGATGCGGGTTCACTTACCCTTGGTGGTATTCTCGCTGTTACTGCTATTTTGATTAAACAAGAGATACTGCTTATACTGCTTGGTGGTCTTTTTCTAATAGAGGTTCTGTCAGTGATTTCGCAGGTTATCTATTTTAAATTAACGAGAGGGAAAAGACTATTCAGGATGGCTCCCATCCACCATCATTTTGAAAAAATAGGATGGGCTGAGCAGAAGATCGTCGTAAGGTTCTGGATCATTGCAATCCTTTTAGCACTTGTAGGCTTGAGTACCCTTAAGATACGATGAAGAACGATATGATAGATTTGCAAAATAAAAGAATTACTGTATTGGGACTTGGAAGAAGTGGAATAGCGGTGAGCAAGCTGCTTCTCTCGAAAGGGGCAGTAGTTTTTGGTAGCGATGCTGGAAATCCGGATGTTCCTATTAAAGGTTTTGATTTTGAGAAAGGTAACCACACAGAAAGGGTTTTTGAATCAGAACTCATTGTTGTAAGTCCTGGAATTCCTCAAGATCACTGGGTACTGAAAGAAGCAAGAAAGAGAGGGATTGAGATAACGGGAGAGATAGAGTTGGCATCAAGAATTTTTAAAGGGAGGTTGATCGCTGTTACAGGAACGAATGGAAAAACAACAACCTGTACTTTAGTCAACGAAATGCTTACCCAGGGAGGTTTTAAGACTGCACTTGGTGGTAATATTTCTCCAGGAGTTCCACTTTCAGAGGCTGTTCTGAGTTCTAGTAAAGATACAATAATGGTTGTAGAAGTCAGTACATTTCAACTCGAGACAATAAAACTATTCAAACCATACATCGGAATAATAACAAATATTACACCAGACCACCTCGATAGACATAAAGATTTCGAAACATATGTTCAATTAAAAAGGAGACTTCTGACAAATCAGGATAAGGATGATTACTGCATTCTGAATTATGATCAAGAGATTACAAGAGAAACGGGAAAAGAGGTAGAATCGAAGGTATTCTTCTTTAGTGTAAAGAAAAAGGTAGAAAATGGTGCGTGTCTTTTTGAAGATACAGTGTTTTACAATAGTCAAGGTTTAGACAGATTGCTCTTTAAGAAGAGCGATGTTCTCTTGCAAGGTATGCATAATCTTGAGAATATACTTGCTGCATCTACAGCAAGTATACTCGCAGGTTGTGATATAGACGCCATTAAAAGGGCAGCAAAACAGTTTACAGGTGTTCCTCACCGTCTTGAGATTGTTCGTACTATTAGTGGCATTAGATTTGTAAATAATTCTATGTGTACAAACCCTGTTGCTTTTAAGAGAAGCATAGAGAGCTTCACCACACCATTTGTTTTGATATGTGGTGGAAGGAATAAGAATCTTGAACTTGAGGAGATGATCAAACCAATTATGAGAGCAAAATATACAGTAATTATTGGCGAAAGTGCTCCTCGTCTTGAACATTATCTTCAAGAAAATGACTATAAAAGGTTTTCAATTGCAAAAACAATGGATGAGGCAACAGAGGTTGCGTATAAACATGCTTCTCCTGGTGATACAGTGCTGCTTTCACCAGGAGGTTCCAGCTTTGATATGTTCAAAGATTTCGCTGATAGAGGAAATAGTTTTAAAGAAAGCATAGGTAGATTAAATAATGGTAAAATCAAGCATTAAAGAGATTGATATTCTTTTTCTTTTATCTGTGCTTTCGCTTGTTTCCATTGGAATTGTGATGGTTTACAGTTCTTCTTCATTTTATGCACTTGAGATAACAAAGCTAAAGAGCACTGCAATCTTCCTGAAGAGACAACTTATTCCGATCATGATTGGTATCGTTCTATTTTTAATAATTGCAGTAACAAATTACTCTATCTTGAAAAAGTTTGCTAAAATATTTTTAATTCTTGGGTTTTGTATGCTTATTTTTGTCCTTATATGGGGGACAGAGATAAACGGAGCAAAGAGATGGATTGTGATAATGGGAAGGTCATTTATGCCGGTTGATTTTGCACGGCTCTTTTTATTTATCTACCTTGCAAGTGTGTTAAGTTCTAAAAGAAGAAAAAAGGAAGATTTTCTTCATGGATTTCTCCCGCTCTTCGGAATAACAATGGCATATGTAGTTCTTATCCTGATACAACCGAATTTCAGTTCTGCACTTTCTGTCTTACTCGTTTCAGGTATGTTACTATTTGTTGGAGGAGCAAAATCAAAACATATCTTTTTTTCTCTTTTTCTACTATTGCTTATTATTCCGATACTTATAAAAGCTCTTAATTTCCAGTATATTTTAAAAAGGATTGATTTATTCTTTGACCTTATAAGAGGTAACCCACCTTATCAAATCCAACAATCCCTCATAGGAATTGGTTCCGGTGGTTTCTTTGGATTGGGGCTTGGAGCTGGCAGGGAGAAACTTCTCTTTCTCCCCATGTCATATTCCGATTTTATTTTTGCAATTATAGCGGAAGAACTTGGTTTTTTACGAGCTGCGATCATATTAAGTTTATTCCTCTTCCTTTTTATACTTGGAATAAAGATTTCAAGAAATGCAAAGGATGAATTTGGAAGGCTGCTTGGATTTACTCTCACTGTTAATATCTTTGTAAATGCATTGCTCCACATAGGTATTGTTCTTGGAGTTCTTCCCACATCAGGACTTCCACTTCCTTTTGTAAGTTTTGGAGGCAGTTCACTCCTGGCAAATTTTATTGCAGTTGGGATACTACTAAATATTTCGATGAACAGTAATAAGGAACGAAATGAAAATTATTATAGCAGCGGGTGGAACCGGGGGACATCTCTACCCTGGTATCGCAATCGCTCGTGAAATAAGAAAAATTGATAGTAGAATGGAAATTCTGTTTACTGTAACAAAGAAGGCAATGGATATGAGAGTTGTAATGAAGGAGGGATTCAAATGTTATACACTCCCTGTTAAAGGTCTACTTGGAAAAAGTATTTCTGAGAGAATGGTTTTCCCTCTATTCCTTACTGTTAGTATGCTACTATTTTGTTTCATCCTTATCCAGAAAAGGCCTCGTGTGATTGTTGGAACAGGTGGTTACGCATCTTTTGTCCCTCTCTTTCTTGGAGTCGTTTGCGGTATTCCCACACTAATCAGTGAACAGGATAGCTATCCAGGATTCACGACGAGACTACTTTCCAAATTTGTATCAGAGGTTCATATTGCAAACGAGAAAGCGAGATTATCCGTGATAGCGAAAAGGCTTTATCTAACAGGAAATCCAATCAGGGATTCAATTTTAGAAGGAACCCGTGCAGAAGCAATGGAATATTTTAATCTTGATAGCGAAAAGAAGACCGTCTTTATTCTTGGGGGTAGTCATGGCGCACGGTCTATAAACAGTGTATTTGTCGAAGTTATGAAAAATTATACTTTTCCAAGCATACAGTTTATCTTTCAGACAGGGAAAAGTGACTATACATGGGTAAAAGAGTCTTTAAAAGATATAAAAGTGAAAGTAAGGGTACTACCATTTATTGAAAGAATAAATCTGGCTTACTCAGCGGCTGATATTGCATTTTCAAGGGCTGGAGCGCTTGCCATAGCAGAGATAACAGCAAGGGGCATCCCCTCAGTTCTTATTCCATTTCCTTATGCTACAGGAGGACATCAGGAAGAGAATGCACGGTACTTAGAGAAGATTGGAGCATCTGTAATGCTTCTGGATAGCGAACTAAATAGTGAAAAGGTTACAAACCTCTTATTCCCCTTATTGAGTGATAATGAGAGATTAAGTAATATGAGTAGAGCGGCACGTTTAGTGTGCAAAACGGATGCTGCACATAAGATAGCTATGAGAGTTGTATCCCTTGCAAGAGGAGGAAGGGATGTTCCGTAATGTAAAAAGGATTCACTTCGTTGGTATAGGTGGAATAGGAATGAGCGGTATTGCAGAGGTCCTTCTTAATTTAGGTTTTGAAGTTACAGGTTCTGATATAGCGACATCAGAAATTACAAAGAGATTAAAATTGCTTGGAGCGAAGATAAAAAAAGGGCACAATCCTCTTAATGTTCTCGGTGCAGATGTGGTAGTATATTCATCTGCAGTAAAAAAGGATAATGTTGAATTAGAGAGAGCACAGGATTTGAAGACACCAGTAATTCCAAGAGCAGAGATGCTCGCAGAATTGATGAGGATGAAAAAAGCTATTGCAGTTGCTGGAACTCATGGAAAAACTACTGTTACTTCCATGATAGGTGCAATACTAACAAAAGCAGGATTAGACCCTACCATTGTTGTAGGAGGTAGGTTGAGAAGCCTTGATACTAATGCTAAACTTGGAAGTGGAGAATATATAGTCTGTGAGGCTGACGAAAGTGATAAATCATTCCTGAAACTATTACCAACTTTTGCTCTTGTGACCTCTATTGAAGAGGAACATCTTGATACCTATGCGGACATCAATGAGATAAGAGTTACTTTTCTTGAATTTGCCCAGAAGGTTCCATTTTATGGATGCGTAATTCTCTGCCTTGATGAACCAAATGTCCAGTCCATAATTCCGGATATAGAACGGAGGACAATAACATATGGTTTCTCAAGACAAGCAGATATTTCAGCTATAGATATTGAGATAGATAACTTTCATTCAAGATTTACTGTTGTAAGTGAGGAAAGAGAGCTTGCAAGAATTGAACTCAAAATTCCAGGAAAACATAATATAGCAAACGCACTGGGGTCAATTGCACTCTGTCTTGAGTTAGATGTGGATATCGAAACAATAAAGAAGAGCCTTTTTGCGTTTCATGGCGTCAGAAGAAGATTTGAGTTAAAGGGAAAGATTGATGGAATATGGGTTGTTGACGATTATGCACATCATCCGAGGGAAATAGAGGTTACACTTGAAGCAGCAAGGAATGGTTGGGAAGGAAGGATTATTGCTGTCTTTCAGCCACATCTTTTCTCAAGAACCATAAAATTGAAGAGCAGATTTGCGACTTCATTCAATGAGGCGGATACAGTAATAATTACAGATATATATCCATCAAGGGAATCGCCCATTCCAGGTGTAACAGGTAAGATGATTTATGAAGCAATTAAGGATTATGGTCACAGAAGTGTTACATACATTAAAGATAAGGAGGGTATTGTTAGCTATCTTAAAAAGAATACAAAGAAAGGTGATCTGGTAATCACAATTGGAGCAGGTGATATATATAAGGTAGGCGAGAAATTTATTAAGATTAAAGGAGGCAAAATACTTAAAGATGCCTATCTATGATGGTATCAAGAAGAGAATAAAAGGTGTTGTGAAGAAGGATGAAATGTTAAAAGAGTATACATACATAAGGATTGGTGGACCTGCTGATGTTCTTGTAATTCCTGAGAGTTCAGAAGATTTAAGATGGCTCACAACGTTCTTGGAAAAAAAAGGCATACGGTTTTTCATTATGGGTAACGGCACAAACCTGGTTTTTAGTGATAAAGGCTTTAGAGGTGTTGTGATAAAAACAAACAGATGCTTTAATGAAATAAAGGTGTTTGGAAATAGGATTTTTGCAGGAAGTGGGGTGGATCTAATAAAACTTATTCTGAAATCAGCCGAATGTGGTTTATCCTGCCTTGAGACACTTTCTGGTATCCCCGGCACAGTTGGTGGAGCGGTCTGGATGAACGCTGGTGCTTTTGGAAAAGAGATAAAAGATTGTATAGAAAGGATTCACTATATAGATAGTGGTGGAGATGAAAAAGAAAGGGAAATGGATTTCTCATATAGAGAAAGCCCATTTCAAAAAGGTGATATTATTGTAGGTGCACGTTTTTATTTTGAGAAAAAGGAAAGGGTTGAGATTGTAAGGGAGATAGAGGAGGTAAAGAAAAAGAGAGAAGAAAAACAACCACTCGATTTCGCGAGCGCTGGTTCTGTCTTTAAGAATCCAAAGAATCGATTTGCAGGTGAGATTATAGAGAGGCTTGGAATGAAGAAAATGAGCGTGGGTGATGCAGAAATCTCATCTAAACACGCCAATTTTATTATCAACAAGAGAAGTGCTACATCCGATGATGTTAAAAGGCTCGTTGAGAAAGTCAGAGATAGGGTTAGAAAAGAGGAAGGAATCGAGTTGGAACTGGAGGTAGAGTTTGTTGAAGAGAAATAGAAGAAAGAAAAAGAGTAAAAAAAGACAAACTCTTTTTCTTTTGATAGTTATTATCCTTGTAAGTTGCTTTCTTCTTTTTAGGAAGAACAAGAGTGCTAGAGAGGGGTTCTATGTACATAAGATTCTTATAGAGGGTACAGAACACTTAACAGCAGAAGAGATTTTGTCCTGCTCAGGTATAAAAAAGGATGGAATAATAAAAAACACCGAGAAGAATCACATTATAAAGAGATTGAAAAGTAACGTATGGATAGAAAATGTTCTTTTAAGGGAATGTTTTTTTGGAACATTAGTTATAGTAATCAAGGAGAGAGAACCCATTGCAGTTCTCAAAAATGATATTCCTTCACTTCTCTGTTCGGATGGGAAGGTTATTCCTTATTCAGATGTATTTTCTGACTTGCCTTCTGTTTACAGTGATGTTAGGAAAGACCTTTCCTCACATATTGCACAAATAAAGAAAATTAAAGATGCATTTGGTTCACGAAATATTACAATCTATTTTAGAGACAAAGAAAGGACATTTGTGAAAGTGAATGGTTTTAAGATGCTCATTGGTAGAAATGAGCCTTTACCTTTTAAAAATGAACTTCATTGTATTTTCGAAGAGATGAAAGGTAAAGGTTATACCGTTTGTGATATGAGGTTTAAAAACCAGATAATATTTGACAAAGGTGGTGCATTGTGAGTAAAGAAGATTTGATTACCGGACTTGACCTCGGTACAACCAAGATTTCTGCTATTATAGCTGAGGTTAATGAAAAAAGTGAAATTAACATCGTTGGTGTTGGAACAACGCCTTCTTATGGGTTAAGAAGAGGGGTTGTGGTTAATCTCGACAAGACTGTCCAGGGAATAAGACAGGCTGTAGGCGAGGCAGAACTTATGGCAGGCGTTAAGGTAAATAATGTTGTTGTCGGTATTGCTGGTGACCATATAAAAAGTTTTAATTCAAGAGGTGTGATAGCTGTTTCGAGAACAGAGGAAGGTATTTCAAATGAGGATATAAAGAGGGTAATTGAACAGGCGAAGGCTGTTACTATCCCAATGGACAGGAAAATAATTCATGTGCTTCCTCAGGACTATACAGTGGATGACCAAACAGGGATCAAGGAACCTGTTGGTATGGCAGGGGTGAGACTTGAGGCTGAGGTTCATGTAGTTACAGCAGCTATCACTGCTATTCAGAACATTGTTAAATCAATTGAAAGGGCAAATCTTGCCATCAGGAATATTGTTCTACAACCCTATGCATCAAGTTTTGCTGTCCTCGATGAGGAGGAAAAAGAACTCGGGGTTTGCCTTTTAGATGTTGGTGGTGGCACAACAGATTTCTCAATCTTCTTTGAAGGCAGCATACGACACACATCTGTTGTGGGATTGGGTGGGGTAAATATAACAAATGATATCGCAATTGGATTGAGGACGCCTCGGGCTCAGGCAGAAGAGATAAAGAAACGATATGGTGCTGCACTTTCCTCCTTAGTTGATACAAATGAGACGATGGAGGTCCCTGGTGTTGGTGGAAGGAAAAAAAGAGAGGTTTCAAGACAGATCCTTGCTTCTATAATAGAACCGAGAATAGAGGAGGTTTTCAGTTTGGTAGAACGTGAGATTAAGAGGAGTGGATTTGATGACCGTCTTACTGCCGGTATAGTCCTAACGGGTGGGACAGCGAAGATGGAAGGTATAGAGCAACTGGCAGAGAGGATATTCGACCTTCCTGTTAAGGTGGGTGTACCCAAAGGTATTGTTGGATTGACAGATGCAGTCTCTGATCCAGTACATGCGGCTGGCATTGGACTTATAGTGTATGGATATAAACATAGGGACGAGGAAGGTTTCTTTGAGAGGAAAGCAGGGTTACTGGATAGGTTTATTAGAAGGGTTGTTAATTGGTTTAAATCCATATAAGAATTTACTAAAAAGGAGGGAATATGTTCGAACTTGTGGAAGAAAAGGGAACCATTCCGAAAATAAAGGTAATAGGTATAGGTGGAGGTGGAGGAAATGCAGTGGACAGGATGATAGAAGAAGGCTTTGAGGGTGTTGATTTTATTTCTGTGAATACAGACCTTCAAGCGCTCTCAAGATCAAAAGCAACAACAAAGCTGCAGATAGGTGCACAACTTACAAAAGGACTTGGTTCAGGTAGTGACCCTGAAATTGGAATGAAAGCTGCCCAGGAGGATATTCAGAAGATAAAAAGCACAATGGAAGATGCACAGATGATTTTCTTAACTGCAGGGATGGGAGGAGGGACAGGAACCGGTGCGTCTCCTCTTATTGCGGCTTCAGCAAAAGAGATGAATATCCTGACGGTTGCTGTTGTAACAAAACCCTTTAACTTTGAAGGGAAAAAAAGATCACAGCAAGCAAAAGAAGGTATTGCTGCACTAAAACAGGCGGTTGATACATTGATTGTGATCCCCAATCAGAAATTACTCTCTGTGGTGAGTAAGCAGACATCAACCTTCGTAGCGTTCAAGATGGCAGATAGTGTCCTACTCAAGGCTGTTAAAGGGATATCAGAACTGATAATAAAGCCAGGAGTGATAAATCTCGATTTTGCTGATATCATGACGGTTGTGACTTACAGGGGAGATGCATTAATGGGAATTGGAACAGGAACAGGAGAGAATAAAGCAATAGACGCTGCACAAGAGGCTATAAGTTGTCCACTCCTTGAAGATGTATCAATTGAGGGTGCAAGAGGCGTTATCATTAATGTAACAGGTGGGGATGACCTTACACTCCTTGAAGCTACCGATGCGGTTTCTGTTATTCAAAAAACAGCAGGGGAAAATGCCGATGTTTACTTTGGTCTTGTAAAAGGAGAGAAAAATAAGGTCCATATAACAGTCTTTGCAACAGGAATCGGAGCATCTGTTGAGCAAGAACCCAAAACGGTTGAGGTCGATGAACTGAGAAGGTTGGATTCTCAGGAATATAGAGATATACCAACATTTTTAAGAAATAGGAAGAAGGAACAAAGGATAGAAATTGACAAGGGTAAACTCAGCACCATCTCCATTGATGACCTCGAGATTCCGACATTTCTAAGGAAGCAAATGGA
>SOIS01000088.1 GCA_004375965.1 Candidatus Cloacimonadota bacterium
GTCTTACAACAGCGCGTTCAGCAGAAGCATCAGGTCTGGAAGTATTAGAGAAAATAATTAAACATCTTTAAAATTGAATTTGGCAAAAACATTAAGAATACACTAAATTCTTCAAAGTAGTAGTAGGGGTAAGTGCTCGTTTGTTCATTTTTGCTTGAAAATTAATAAATTTCTGTAATATGCTATCAGTTAAGAAGTTTATGTCAACAATTATGACTAATGGCTTTCGCGGTATAGAAATCGACAACCTGTAGGTTTCGCTTGATGTGATAAAACATTCTAAAGGTAGGGAACAACAAGGATTACGTCCTCAAGCAATTGTTATATTGGGAAAAAAGTGTGGTTTAGAGATCAAGGAGATTGCACTCATATTTGAAATGTCTCCTTCACCGATTTCAGTTATTTCAAAAGCGAACAAACAAATGCTTTTCCCCTAATCTTTATTTTCTTTTATTGAAAAAAATCTTAAATAAGACTTGACAAATCACATTTTATCATATATATTATTCAGTGTAATCTGATTTATCAGCATTTTCTGAATAATCAGAAAAAATTAATAAGTGAGGTGATACAAGATGGAAGAAAAGGATGAAAAAGAATGCTGTAGTGAACCTACAGATAAGAATATGAGCTGTTGTAGCGTTGAATCTCTCATAAGTATAGATAAACGAGGGCAGATGGTTCTTCCTAAGGAGATAAGAAAGAAGGCAAACATTCATGCTGGAGATAAGTTTGTTGTTGTAAGTTGGGAAAAAGATGGGGAAGTATGTTGCATCTCTTTGGTTAAAGTTGAGCAACTTACAGGGATGGTAAAGGATCGACTTGGCCCAGTGATGCATGAAATATTCCCAAAAAAATAAGAGGAGGTGTACTGTGAAACAGGGAAAAAAAATTAAAAAATTTGTTAAGGAGAGATATAGAAAGATTGCATCCAAAGGGAATTCATGTTGTTCAAGCTCTGCTTGTAACCTCGATCTTGCTGAACAGGCTAAATCAATGGGATACACGGAACAAGAAATAAGTAGTGTCTCTGGAGAGGTGGTGATGGGATTGGGGTGCGGGAACCCAACAGCACTGGCAGAACTAAAAGAAGGTGAAACCGTCTTAGACCTTGGTTCAGGTGGAGGTCTTGATGTTTTTCTTGCAGCCAAAAAAGTCGGTGAAAAAGGGAGAGTTATTGGCGTAGACATGACACCTGAGATGGTTGAAAAAGCAGAAGCAATCGGCAGGAGAGGAAATTACAAAAATGTCGAATTCAAGGTTGGGGAGATAGAAAACTTGCCTATCGAAGATAATTCAATTGACGTCATCATAAGCAATTGCGTCATCAATCTTACACCAGACAAATTAGCAACCTTCAAGGAAACATTCAGGGTATTGAAACCGAATGGAAGGATTCTTATATCAGACCTGGTAACTAAAGGAAAAATCCCAGAGGATGTCCGAGAGAGCTTTGATGCCTGGGCAGGATGTATCGCTGGCGCTATGGAGAAGCAAGAATATTTGAATACAATCACGAAAGCGGGCTTTAGAGATGTTGCTGTTATTGCTGAACACACTTACAGCGAACCTAAAACAGATGATAGACTTGCAGGGAAAATCATCAGCGTACAAGTAAAAGCATACAAATAGGTTAAGAAATAATTGATTGTGTTTAGCAAACATACAAAAAGTTAGTTCATATTACTAAAAATGAGCAAAAGGGTATGATTTGGGTTATGGTTAACTAAGTAAACAAAAATAAAGGAAGGGAAATTATGAACTCAAGTGAACTCCAAAAAATTGTATCCATAATGAAGGATAACTCTCTTCATGCCTACCTCGCTACCTGCGACGGTGATCAACCAAGAGTTCGTCCAGTATCACCAATAGTAGAAGATAATATGTCTATCTGGGTAACTACTTTCAGTACTTCCAGAAAGGTAAAACAAATCAAACATAACACTAAGATTTGTCTTTCTTTTGTGGAGCAGCCCAATGGAGATAAAGCTGCCACTGTCATTGGAGAAGCAGAAATAATAGAAAATTTGGAAGAGAAAAAGAGGATTTGGAATCTTGCAACTTTTGATCTATCACAACATTTCCCGA
>SOIS01000211.1 GCA_004375965.1 Candidatus Cloacimonadota bacterium
TAAGATCTTGGGAATGAGAACTATCTTATTGTCCTCTACTTCTGCTTCTAAATAATCACCTTGCTTAATGCCTAGGGTTTTGCGGATTTTGCTGGGGATTGTAATCTGAGCTTTTTCTCTAACCTGAACTAATGGCATGAGTTTTCCTCCTTTAGTTGTAAATAAATGATCCATATGGTTAGAAGTTCTTACTTTCTTAGTATGGCAAATGCCAAGAGGGGATGTCAAGTTTTAAAGGTTATTTCCGGATTTATCTAAACTTATTGGCTGGCGGGTGTTGAGTTAAAGGGAATTTAGGTGAGAACTTATTACCGTGATAACTCTCCTTTCCATATAACTTTCCCAAATATTTTATCTGGAAAAAGACCAACAACGGCCTTTTTTAGCAAAAATCTTTTTGTTTTGGTATTTCGCTGAAGGAGATACTCTATAATACATTTGTCTGGCTCGTTGGAATAGAAATTGCGTAAGTCTCTGTTTATTGCTCTTTTAAGAAAATCAATTGGTTTACCTTTGTAACCATTTTCAATGCTTTTGCGGGCTCTATATGGAAAATTAATACTCCTATTCTCTACATAAAAATGCCAAATATCAAAATCTTTTATTCCCACATTTGAATTGAGGTAATGAGAAGCAGCACCTTGACACAATGCAATCCCAATAAGTGAACTATAGTAAGCCTTTCTTAAGCGAGGATTTCTTTTGAAGAATGCCTCATGTTCTTTTAATGCTAATCTTTGCAACTTTTTGAAATCGAGCTTACTAATTGGTTCAAATAGTCTTTTTGCCATTACAATAGTGATTTACCTTCTGGTTATAGTTTGATGTTTTATAAGTCTATTTATTTCCTACCACTTATTCAAAAATTCCTTGATGGCATTCCCTGGGATCAAAGACACTTGAGCTAGCTAAGGGGACCGCAAAGACGCTATTAGGCGTAGCACGACTAATTCGGTCGATATTCCTTGAAGGATAACTCTTCTCCATTTCTGAATATCCTGAACATATCGTTGGCTATCTTTTGGATTCTACTTGACTCTTCCACGCTCTGGACCCAACGGCTTGGGATTGATTCAATACCAAGCAAGGTTCCCAAAATAGCCCCAGTGATTGAGCCAGTAGAGTCACTATCTCCTGAATGATTAACAGCAGATAATGTTCCTTTTTCCCAGTCATCAGAGAACTTTAATGCACAGTACACGGAAATGGCTAATGCTTCGTCTCCTACCCATCCTTCCCCAATTGTTTGAATCGATTCTTCAACTGACTTTGAACCAGCAGATAACTCACGCGCAAGTTCAATCTTCTCGAGTGTCTCACTATGCTTATCATACGTAACGAGCTGCTTAATGCTTAGATCTATTGCTTCTACCAGCGTTTTGCTTTCAATAAGGTGGCAAATCATTTCAGAGAGGAATCCTGCGGGTAAGTATCCGCAAGGGTGTCCATGAGTTATGGCTGCATATTCTGCACCTTTTTGAAATGCTCTGCCGGATGGAAAGGCTAAACCGACGGGTGCGGTGCGCATTACTCCGCCACAGCCTTTGCTGTCATTAATCCTGTTTTTCATCGTTCCCATTTCACCACTTCGCAAAGCACTTAAACAAGTATTGCCCGGACCCCTCCTCTGGTTTGGATCGTTCTGAGACTTAAGCCATTCCAGATAGCGCCGATGGACAATAGATGCAGAATGACAGATTCCTTTACTTCTCCCTCTTTGACAAGCTCTTATGCAACCAACAGCAGTAGCCAATGACATCTGGGTATCATCTGTGTATGATCCTGGTTTAAAGCTTCCCCATTCACGAAAATCAGAAATTCCACCCTTGCCGTAACGCCTTTTGATTTCCTGCAATGTTAGAGATTCAACTGGGGCGCCCAATGCATCGCCGATTGCAAGCCCTAACAGACAACCATGGTATTTGTTAATCATAAGTTTACTTCTCTACTCATCATCGTATCGTACCTGATGTTTTGTGTGCTTGTCAAGTGCCGAAGACCTTTTGCGTGAGCGAAGTGAACTGCAAACCTGCTGTTAAGTAAAGGTCAACCTATTCTATTCTTTTTAATATCAGATA
>SOIS01000116.1 GCA_004375965.1 Candidatus Cloacimonadota bacterium
TTCACCAGCTTCTGCAAAAGCATCAATCAATTTGCTAACAAAGACTTTCTTGTATTTTCGCTTTTTCCATGCTTCGGCAATATTTGCTGGTACTGACCTTGAAGATCGTCTAATTTGGCCAGTTAGAGAATATTTCTCTTCTCTTGGAAACATCTTTGATTCTTCAAAAATTTCCATAGCCAACTTATAAGCAAGTTGATAAACCTTCAAATCCTTAAATCCTCTATATTTTTGTGCTTTAGGCATTTTTACCTTCTTCCTTATCCTACTGCTTACTGTTTACTGTTTACGCCCTACTCTCTACGCCTTACGCCTTACGCTCTACTCTGTCCTGAGCCTGTCGAAGGACTGTCTACTACTTACTCCCTACTCCCTACTTCTCCCGTTTTTCCTGTCAAGATATACTCCCTGCACTTCCTGAAGAAATCAAACGCACCGTCAGTGCAGTAATCCCTGTAGGTCCATTGCATTGGTTGCCACTTACTTTTGAAATAGATAAGTGTTACCTCTGCAAAGATGTTATCACGAAGGTAAATCCTGTGTGCACAATCTTTTGTTGTGGGTAAAACAACTTTTGAAAGTGTAAAATAACCCGGATCTATATTTACCCTTCTTTTTCCTTCAAAGGAGAGTTCCTTCTCTATGAGGATTGTCTTATGTTTTATATCAGCAATCTCTTCTGGCTTGATCGGACCATCAAACAAAACCCACTCCCGTAAAAGGTTATTCCCCATTTCCCTTTCATAGTAATCTGTAAAGTTAAAAGGGATTATTTTACTTTTTAAGATTGTCTCTCCAAATTCACTGGATAACCTTGCAATTATTTCCTCTTCAAATCCTTTTTGGAATATTAAACCTGTAAAAAGAAATGCTGTCTCTCTCTCCATGTTGTACCGATACTATCAAAAAATTCAGATAAGTCAAGAAAAATTAGCAATTTCAGTGTTTTGAAAAAGAAAGTAATTTTAATAAAGCCTAAACCGTTAATAATCCAACAGAACAAGAAATGGGGAGATTTTTCTAATTTTTTTTATTGACTTTATTTAAATTTTCATATAATATTAATATATTGTAAAAGAGACTTATTACAGAGGCTGATATCAGAAGAATACTAAAAAGGAATGCACTTTCTTTAACAGGTAATGATGATTTCTTAGGAGAATTCTATGATAGGCGATACTGAAAGAATTTATAGGATGATAGATGAATATGCGGGAAGATACACTTCTGTGCAGGATTTTATCAATTGTCACCTCTGGCTTGACAGATTAACGGAAAAAACAAGCGATTTACGATCCAGTGAAAAGTTGCTTGAGATGTCCAAGCAAAGACTTATTTCTCTCATAAGCAATTTTTACGCTGTTGGACCAGGGGCTTATAGATTATATTCAATACTTGAACAAAACAGTTTTGAAGAGATAAAAGATACAATTTTTGTTTTACTCTATGGAGAAGGCGAACTCGAGGATAGAATCATTATGGCTCGCAGACCAGGCTTTGGAATTTCATTCATTTCGCAAACCCTGTGCTTCTATGACCCTAAACAATTTTCAATTAAAGATAGAATATCAAAAATTGGCATATGTGAGATTCTTAGGTATGGAAAGATTATCCCCGGAGATTTACTTGATGACGAAAAGGGTGCTGTACCTTACGATGATATGCCTTATACAGAATTTCATAAGCTTATCACTGAGGTCGGCAAACACTTTATTTTAAAGATGCTCCAGACAGCAGGTAGTGAAAAGGAGCATTTGGGAAAATTTATCAACAGCAGAAAATACCTAATGATAGATCAGTTTTTAAGGTTCTGCTATTATAAATCGATATAGAGATATAAAACAACTTTACCCTCACTTTTTTCAAAACATCCGTTAAAAAAACTTGCTTTTTATTAAAACCTGTGTTATAGTAAAATAACTTTGTGAAATCTTTAACAAATTAATCATGGGAGGGATAAGATGGACGAGAACACCGAAAAGATACTCCGTAAAAGGTTGAGTGACGTGGATTACCAGAAGCTTGTAAAGATAGATAATCCTCAACTCCATCAATTCATTGCAAAATACCTCGAAATCTGTAATCCAGAAAAAGTCTTTATCTGTAATGATTCACCCGAGGATCAGGATTACATAAGACAGGCAGCAGTAAAAAATGGTGAAGAGATAAAACTTGCAATGGAAGGTCATACAGTCCATTATGATGGTTATTTTGACCAGGCACGAGACAAAAAAAGAACCAGGTTTTTAGTTCCAAAAGAAGTTGATCTTGGACCGAATATAAATGCAATAGACAAAGACGAAGGTATTAACGAAATCCATCACATTGCAAAAGACATTATGCAGGGACATGAACTCTATATCAGATTTTTCACTTTGGGACCGAGCAACTCTACATTTTCAATACCCTGTGTCCAACTCACAGACTCAAGCTATGTATCTCACTCTGAACACCTTCTATACAGACCTGGATATGATGAATTCATAAGGCAGGGAAAAGATGCAAGGTTCTTTAAGTTTGTCCATAGTGAAGGCGAGCTTGATGAAAGAAATACAAGCAAAAATATTGATAAACGGAGGATTTACATTGACACTGAGGATGGTATTGTATACTCTATGAACACTCAGTACGGAGGAAATACCATTGGCTTAAAGAAACTCGCAATGCGTCTTGCCATACATCGAGCCTCTCAAGAGGGGTGGCTGACAGAGCATATGTTTGTTATGGGTGTGCACGGACCCAATGATAGAGTTTCCTATTTCACAGGAGCATTCCCGTCCCTCTGCGGCAAAACCTCTACATCCATGATCGATGGAGAAACAATTGTTGGAGACGATATAGCTTATCTGAGAAAAAAAGAAGGCAAAGCATATGCTGTAAATGTTGAGAAAGGGATGTTTGGAATTATTATGGGGGTGAATTCAAAGGATGACCCGATGATATGGAAGCGTCTCCAAGAACCGAAAGAGATTATTTTCTCAAATGTCTTGTTAAAAGAGGATAAGACTGTCCACTGGATTGACAAGGATGGAGAAATTCCTGAAAAAGGCAAAAACCATTCAGGTGATTGGTTTAAGGGGAAGAAGGACGATGATGGAAATGAAATAACGCCATCACACAGAAATGCACGATTCACAATCTCTCTGGATACACTTGATAACATTGACCCAAAAATAGATGTCCCAGAAGGCTGCCTGGTCAGTGGAATTATCTACGGAGGAAGGGATTCTGATACCTGGGCTCCTGTTGTACAATCCTTTGACTGGACACATGGAATAACCAATAAAGCATCATCATTGGAATCAGAAACTACGGCGGCAACACTTGGCCAGGAAGGTGTACGAAAATTCAACCTTATGTCTAATATCGATTTTATTTCTATTCCACTCGGTAGGTATATCCAGAATAATCTTGATTTTGGTAATAGTTTAGAGAATCCTCCTCTCATTTTTTCCGTGAATTACTTCATCAAGGATAAGAATAACAACTTCCTTAATGAGAAGGTAGATAAGTATGTTTGGCTGAAGTGGATGGAACTTCGAGCACACAATGAGGTTGATGCAATCAAAACACCCATTGGATATATACCAAAATATGAAGACCTCAGAATACTCTTCAAAGAAGTGTTGAACAAAGACTACACAAAAGAGGCATACGATGGGCAGTTCATGATACGTATTCCTGAACTTCTTTCGAAAATAGAGAGAATTGATAATGTTTATAAGACCAAGGTTCCTGATACACCTGAAATTCTCTTTAAGAATCTTGCAGAGGAGAGAGAAAGACTTAACAAAGCAAAGAATGAGTTCGGAGAATATGTAACACCGGATAAATGGTAAAGGACTTTGTTACTTCGTAACGGTTTAGGTTTCTTTAAATTTTGTTGCAATCTTTTACGATAAACTCTTGCGAGAACTTACAGCTTGAATAGAAAATTATCATAAGAAACTAACATCCAGTATTTAAAGAAGATAACTATTAACTATTAAAGTAATTAATTGTTTTATTTAGAAAAAATCAGACTTATATTTTGACTCTAAGTTTTGTCTTATTATTTTAATTAGTCGTAATAGTTTAAAATTTGATTATCTTTTGTACTATTTCTTCTAATTCATTGTTAAAATATTGTTTTTTGTACGTCGGGATTGGTGTTTTTTCATCATTAGGATTTAGAAATGTTTGTTTTTTTTCTCCATGATGCTCTAACGCCTTTTTTATTATTTCTCTTGCAATAGGTGCTGCTATATTTCCCCCGTGCCCTGCATTCTCAACCATCACAACAATACATATCTCAGGCTTGTCATAGGGTGCAAATGCAACAAACCATGCATGATCTTCACCATGCGGGTTCTCTGTTGTCCCCGTCTTGCCTGCAACCTTGATATCTTTAATTCTTGAAAGCACACCTGTTCCACCACTTTCATTCACAACTCCCAACATTGCCTTTCTTAAAAAGTTTATTGTCTTCTCCGAGAGTGAAATTTTTCTCCTGTTCATTTCTGGTTTATAGAGAATATTTCCTGAAATGTCCTGTATTTGCTTTACAAGATGTGGAGTCATTATATAGCCTTCATTTGCAATCCCACTAAAAAAACTGCAGACTTCAAGTGGAGTAACAAGAACTTCACCCTGACCTATTGAGAGATTTGCAACCATACCTCTTGTCGGGTCAGAGATATCAAATTTTTTCTTGTACCATTCTTTATCGGGGAAAAAACCGCATTTTTCTTCAGGAAGGTCAATATCAGTTTTTTCAAAAAATCTCAATCTCTTTACACCTTTCTCAAGATTGCTGAATCCGAGTTTCATTCCAACCTGGTAAAAGAATACATTGCAGGATTGAACAATGGCTTTGTGGGTTTTTATAATCCCGTGTCTCTTCCAGCAGTTAAAGATCCTATTGCCTATCCGTAAACTACCACTACAGGAGTTCATCCTTGTATTCGCAATAATAACTCCATCCTCTAATGCTATTGCAGCAACTACAATTTTGAATATTGAACCTGGTGGATAGATACTCATTGTTGCCCTATTCCAGAAAGAGGAACCATCTCTAAAGACCATTTTCCTGAGACCCTCGAAAGAGATACCTTTCACCAATATGTTCGGATCAAACCCGGGCTTGCAATATAACACCAGCACGCTACCATCTTGCGGATTTATTGCGACAACTGAACCACTTGTATATTCAGTAAAAAGACTATCAGCCATTTTCTGTAGATTAATATCAATTGTTAATCGGACTTCAGCTCCCGGTTCGGGTTCAATAGATTTCATCTCTTTAATAAGCCCTATCTCCCTTCCCTTTGCATTCACTTCGATATAGTCAATCCCCGGGCTGCCCCGTAGGAATACATCATGCATCTTTTCCAATCCTGACTTTCCTATTATATCTCCCTCTTTTAATTCGGGTCTTTCTTTGAGTTCTGATTCTGTAATTTCTCCTGTATAACCAATAAGGTGTGAAGTTATTGTTCCATACCTGTAATCCCTTAATGGTTTCCTTTCTACACTAACACCCGGGAGGTCGGTGATATTTTCGACAATGTTTGCTATTTCGGAAACTGTGAGGTGCCTTTTTAATACAACAGGTCTGTAAAAACTTTTTGCATTTTTCAACTTCTCCCGTATCTCTTTTTCTGGTATGTGAGAAATCTCACTCAGTAGATGGATTATTTCTTCTCTATTTTTTATAAGATATGGATATATCTCAAGAATGTAATCAGGTATATTGCCTGCAAGCACAAAACCATTCCTGTCTACAAATTCACCTCTATTCTGAGGTAAAAGAACGATCTTTATTATGTTCTTTTCCGCAAGTTTTCTATAAAATCGACCCTGTACTATCTGTAAGCCAAAAATTCTTATTACGAGAATAACGAAAACTATGCCAAAAAAATATAAGAGCAGATTAATTCTTGACCTATGATTATCGGATGATAATTTAATCAATTACCCGGAGCTAAGTGTGGGGTTTTTCTTAACAGAGAAAAGAGGAAAAGACTGATGAGTATTGAATAAAAAACTCGGGGAATACTATATCTCAGTATATTAAGAAAGAAAATCCCTACTGAAAATTGCCATAAGAATAGTGCATATACTATTTCGTATAGTAATATTGTAATTGCAAATATTATAATATCAACAAACACATTATCTTTGTAGAATCTTGCTTTCATAGAACCAATGACGAAACCAACAATAAGAAAAAGACCCATATTAAGCCCAAAATTAGTCGAATCGAACAAATCCGACATAAATCCTGAAAAAAAACCTATCCAGATGCCGTATGTTTGACCTAAAGAGAAGGCAACAAAAAAGACAAAAATGAGAACTAAGTTTGGTGCTATCTCTTTAATGGAAATTATAGGAGCTAAACTTATCTGTAATGCAACAAATATGATCATAAAAAGAATAACAAGGAATACTCTCATCGTAAAATCAATTATTAAGTTATTCGTTATTAGTTATTAAAACATAACATCATTTATATTCCGCAATGCTGATGACCTGCATTTTTTAAAAAAACCAATCTTTTGATTAAAATTATCAGAAAGGTTTAAACTGAAACTTTGTGGGTTTTTAATTACTTTAAACATATCAATATGAACCATAACCATCTTCAGATTATCAGTAACTGAGATTGATAAAATGGAGGATGTACTGCTCTCAGTTATAGCAAACACGGACTCAAGTAAAGAGAAATCAACAAAAGGCTCTATCTCTATATGCATAACAATCTCTTTGGGGCTTTCTTTAACTTTAGTTACTCTTCCAATAAATATTCCTTTCGGGAAAACACCGCCCATACCCGAAGTTAAAAGTGTATCTTCAACCTTTACATCAGAATGTAGAGGAACATCATCTAAAATTAAAACTTTTTCCCTCTGCCATTTGACTATTCCCTGAACCCTGCTCCTTAAATCGATAGCACTAACAAAAAAGTTTCTGTTGTAAAGAGTTGATAATTCACTCGATTTTTGTGTGGTTTCAATAATTTTCCCGACTAAGCCATTGGCTGAGATAACAGGCATGTTCTTCCCTATCCCGTCTTCTAAACCTCCGTCTATGATGAGAGATTTATTATACAAACCAGGACTCTTTCCTATAATTTCACAGTGTATCAAATTAAAGTCAAACATGGGTTTAAATCCATACAGTTCCCTTAAGATTCTGTTTTCTCTCTTTATATTTGCACACCTTTGTATCTCAAGAGAAATGGTAGCAATCTCATTCCTTAATGCTGTATTCTTTCTGTAAAGACCAAAGATATTCTTTATAAATGTAATACTTTTTTCGAATGGATACAGTATAGACGAACTAATCCCTCGTGTAAAATCCAGTTTAAGATTTCCTCTGGCTGTGTACGAAAAGATAGAAAATAATAATAAAACAATGAAAACCCAAAGATTGAAACTTTTCAAGTAGTTTTTTTTATGATTTTTAAGCACTACTCTCCACCTGTTATTAAAACATCTTCATAGTCATTCAGGTTTTCTACAATTATCCCAGCACCTCTTACAACACATTCAATCGGATCATCGACTACCTTTATAAAAAGATTTGTTTCCTCTTTCAGTGCTGCATCCAAACCCCGTAAGAGCGAACCCCCACCAGTCATCACTATACCTTTATCCACAATATCAGAAGCAAGTTCCGGAGGTGTAGTCTCAAGCGCATGCCTAACAGCTGTGAAAATCATACTTATTGGTTCCTGTAAAGCAACCCTCACTTCTGTAGAATTCACTTTTATTGTTTTGGGAATTCCCTTTACAAGATCATTGCCTCTTACTTCTATATATTTTTCTTCATCAAGAGGAAAGGATGAACCAATCTGTATCTTTATACTCTCAGCTGACCGCTCACCAATAAGAAGGTTATATTTTTTCTTAATATATTGAAGTATTGCTTCATCCATTTCATCGCCGCCTACCCTGATTGAGCATTTTGTAACAATTCCTGAGAGTGCAATTAAAGCGATCTCTGTTGTACCACCCCCAATATCAATAACCATATTTCCAGAAGGGTCATTGACTGGAAGACCTACACCAACAGCAGCAGCAACAGGTTCAGCAACTAAATAGACCTCTCTTGCACCTGCATGTTCAACAGAATCACGAACTGCTCTCATCTCAACAGCAGTGATCCCTGTTGGAACACAAACAATCGCACGTGGTCTCATTAAAAGTCTCTTTTTCATCGTCATTCTTATGAATGATCTAAGCATCTCTTCAACCATCTCAAAATCTGCAATTACTCCATCCTTCATCGGCCTTGTTGCTTTTATTTTTGGCGGTGTCCTACCGAGCATCTTTTGCGCTTCTTTACCAACTGCAATACATTTACCTGTACTCGAATCCATTGCAACTACTGATGGTTCATTGAGAACGATACCTTGATTTTCAACAAAGATAAGTGTACTTGATGTACCTAAATCAATTGCCATATTGTTACTTACCAATCCACTAAATAATTTTCGAAAGAATCTGAATCTCATTAAGCCTCCTTTATTTGCATCAATAGCTCAGATGTATATGACGCAGTTTCTATTCTAAATAATATATACACAATGAAAAGTATTTTGTCAATAAAAATATATGAAATTGGTACAAATATAAAAGTAAATCCGAATTTATTTTTCATCTTTTACTTGACACTACGAAAAAAATCTGTTATTAAAAGAATGTTATGAAAAGGAGGTTTTTTATATGTTGAACAGAGCCCAGTTAGAAACGTTTGTAGAAATGATGTTCAAGGAAAAAAGAATTGAACTACCTGAGGACATTGAACTCGAAGACATTGTTGAAGCGTTCTGTAAATATTTAGATGATGACCTTAATGAATGGTTGAAAATGAGGTTTTCTGCTTTTTTCCTTTTGACCTCAGGTGAAGGTAGTATTGATTGGAACTGGGTCAGAGAAAACATCAACGCGTTATAATAATTATAAAGAATAATTGTTTTTCTTCGAAAATCTGTAAGAGAGTAAAATATCCTTTACGCCTACTATAATAATTTTGAATGAGGTATTAAGTCTAATGTTTATTTGTTAAGTGTTAGGATAACTTTTGCTTTTTACCGTTCCCTTGTTTGAATCATATATATATTCACCTTGATAATAGAGCTCAAGATTAAGCTCTTCCAATGAAGACGGATTGACTTCATTCAAGTTTCTGAAAATGACAATTGCATCCCTTATTTTTTTCAAATCATTAATTGCTTTCAGTTTATCAGGAAGTTTTATCTTCTCTTCCATTGATTTCTCGATCTCAACCTTTGTCTTCTCTCCTTTAGAACATGCCAATGGTAGAAGAATAACTAAAGATAACAATAAAAACATACTATTTTTCATCATCTCATTACTCCTCTTTTTTTATCTTGTTAAATCTCCTCCTGTGTCTTCCCCCTTCAAAATCTTGAGAAAGCCATACATCAACAATTTTCGTAATGCGTTCTTTGCTTAACAAGGATGCTCCTAAGGCAAGAATATTGGCATTGTTGTGTAACCTTGACATTTTTGCCATATCTTCATTCATACAGAGCGCTGCGTATGCTCCCTTCACCTTATTTGAAGCAATGGACATACCTATGCCTGTGCTGCATAGAAGAATTCCCCGTGTTATTTTTCTTCTTGAAATCTCTGAAGCAAGAGGAAATGCAATATCAGGATAGTCACAGGAAACATTGCCTTCCGTTCCAAAGTCCTTTATTTTGTATCCTTTTGCCTCCAGATATTTCTTTAAAAACTCCTTTGTTTTGTACCCTCTATGGTCAGCACCTATTCCTATTTTCACAACTCCCCTCCTTTAGCTATTAAGCTATTCACCCATTCTCCGTTTCTCCCTTTCACCGTTTCCCTTCTTCCCTCCCTTCTCCCTCCAGGACTATTAGTGAGAAATCGGCAAAACTATCGAATAGTTTCTTTATTTCAAGGAGCATTGAAATTCTATTATTTTTTATTTTAACATCTTCTGTCATAACAAGACAGTTGTCGAAAAAATTATCTATATGTGGACGAAAAGAGAGTAAGGATTTAATTGCTTTTTTGTATTTATTGTATTCCATTGATTCAGAAAATTTTCCATTTATTTCGTCATACTTTTTCCATAATATTTTTTCTTCTCTACAATCAAAAAATGCTTCGTTCACCTCTTTATGACTGATTTTTACACCCCTCAGGATGTTTGCTACTCTCCTCTGACCAATTACAAGTCTTTCAAAATCTTTGCTATCCTTCTCCTCATTAAGAGCTTTTATTCTTGCAATTGCTTCGTAAATATCATTAAAATAGACGAAAAAAACAGCATCTGTAATATCGTATCTTATCCCCAGTGATGTAAGGTATGTGCTGAGCCTATTGGATAAAAACTCTTTTAATCTATTCACTGTTTCTTCGTTATTCACTTTTATAGAAATATCTTCCTGTGAAGTGTAAAGAGAAATATTTTTATTTACCATCTCCTTAAACTCAAATCGTATCTTAAATTCATCTATTATTCTTATAAGACCATTGGCACATCTTCTCAATCCAAATGGGTCTATGCTACCTGTGGGTATCTCACCTAAGAGAAAATTTCCTACGAGTGTGTCAATCCTATCGCTAACACCCACTATTGCGGATTCTATTCTTGATGGTAATGCATCCTGAGGAAATCGGGGGAGATAGTGTTCACTGATGACAGCAGCCACTTCCTTTTTCTCATGAGATTTTAATGCATATTCCCTTCCAATAATACCTTCAAGCGTTGTAAATTCTTTTCCATCTTTTATCATATTAGTTACAAGGTCGGTTTTTGAAAGGAGTGCACCTCTTTTAATGGTATCTTTTTCACCTCTATTTAACAACTTTACAAGATATAAGGAAAGCTCTACAAGTCTCATTGTTTTATCAAAAACCGTTCCGAGCCCTCTGTGCCACTCGACACCATTTAGTTCTTCAATTCTCTCCCCAGGTGGTTTTTTCAAATCTTCCAACCAGTAAAACTTAGCATCGTTCAGTCTTGCGTGCAAGACCTTGTTGTGATTTTTCGTAATCTCTTTCAAATTATCATCTAGACTGTTCGATACACCTATATATATTGGTTCAATTCTTTTTCCTTTACCCAAAACAGCAAAATATCTCTGGTGTTCTCTCATTGCAGTAATCAAAACATCCTGTGGTAATGAAAGAAATGCTTTATCAAATTCTCCTTTGAAGACAGTGGGGTATTCAACTAAGTTTGCAACTTCATCAAACAATCTGGTATCTTCTATCACAGTCTTCGAACTCTTCAAAAGTTTTGATATTCCACTTTTAATCATTTTCTTCCTTTTCTCAAAGGAAGAAATCACATAATTCTTTTCCATTATCCTTTCATATGATGATGCGTCACTTAAAACAATCTTCTTTGAACCCTTAAAACGCGGTCCAAAACTACTATTTGAGGAAGTAACTCCTGCAATGTTAAATCTGATAACATTCTTTCCAAAAAGTAATACTATCCACCTTATAGGTCGTGCAAACTCAAGCCCGCTCTCTTCCCACCTCATCTTCTTTGGAAAAGTCAAATTGGCAATGATAGCCGGAAGTATCTCTTTTATGATTTTTTTTGTTTGTTTCGGTTTCTCTTTTATTTCTAGATAACAGACTTTTTTGTCCTTCTTTATTGCAATCTTTAAATCACTGGGTACTTTATTGTATGACTTTGCAAATCCAATGGCAGCTGTGGTTGGCTTTCCATTATTATCAAAAGCCGTATCCGCTGGTGGTCCGTAAATCCTTTTGGGCATTCTTTTCTCATAGTCCTCCATTTTTCTGAAAAGGACGGTAATCCTTCTTGGCGTAAAAAAAACCACACTTTTTTCAAACAGTATACTTCTTTCATTGAAGGTAGAGGTAAGTTTTTTAGAAAATTCTGCTGCTGCTGGCTTTATATATGATGAAGGCAACTCTTCCATGCCGATCTCTATCAAAAGGTCTAATTTCAACTTTTTATTCTCCCTTTGTTTTTTCCCTTTTCTTCTCTGCTACACGTTTTGAAAGTCTTCTCACCTTTGCAATATATTCTTTTCTTTCCATAACACTTATTGAACCCCGTGCATCGAGGAGATTGAAAATATGGGAACATTTTATTACATAATTATATGCAGGGTAAATAAGAGCCTTTTCAAGCAATCGCTCTGCCTCTTTTTTATACTGTTCAAAGATTTCCTGATACATATCAATATTTGCCTCTTCGAAGTTATACTTGCAAAATTCATATTCACTCTCTTTATATACATCCTTCCATAAAATACCAGGTGCCCACTCGAGTTCAAAAACTGAATCGGTCTTCTGTATAAACATTGCAATTCTATCAAGTCCGTATGTAATCTCTGCAGGTATTTGTTTCAGATTAAAACTCCCTACTTGCTGGAAATAGGTGAACTGCGTTATCTCAAGTCCATCAATCCATACCTCCCATCCAAGTCCCCAGGCACCGAGTGTTGGAGATTCCCAATCATCTTCAACAAAGCGAAGATCGTGGTTTTTTAGTTTTATACCAAGAAATTTAAGACTTTTAAGGAAAATATCGATAACAGAAGATGGTGAGGGTTGAAGAACTACCTGGAATTGATAGAATTGTTGAAATCTAATTGGATTTTCTGCATACCTCCCATCTTTTGGTCTTTTACTGATTTCAAGATATGCAGTTTTATAGGGTTTATCCTCGATGACCTTGATGAATGTAGCAGGATTAAATGTTCCGGCACCAACCTCGCTGTTATATGGCTGCATAATAATACAACCGTAGTCCGCCCAGAACTTTTCAAGTCTGAGAATCATATCCTGATAATTAATCAGACAATACCTCCCAGTCTTTCAATTTCCGCAAGAAGAGCTTCCCTTCCCCACGGTGTTGTAACATTACAGTTAAATGAAGGGTTGAGTTTCTGAACTTCAGAAAGAGCGGAAGAAAAATCACCCAGGCTGCAGTGCGATTTCGCTTTTACAAGTCTCACATCCTTATAGTCTATCTCGCTGTCATGACCAAAAAAGTATAAAGAATCTTTCTGGATAAGGGCTGCTGCAGCATCCACTGCATTCTGGTGGTCAGGCAAATCTGAATAAACAAATGCAAGACCCGCATACGGGTCAACAAGTGAGTTATCCTTGTCAAGTGCTGTATTGAAATTATCCACTGCAGTTGAAAGCGAACAGAGTATACCATAACACCATCCGAGACCATTGTACGCCTCTCCATTATCCGGTTCATCACCAATAACATCCACGAACTCGTTGATAGCTTTCTCATATTTCCCATCTTCATAATAATCCCATGCCCTCTCAATACTTGCAGGTCCAATCCTCGGGAAATCAGGGCAACCTGCAAAGATTATACATAGTATAATGGGCATAATTTTCCTTACCATAACTGACTCCTTACATTTTGTTTTCTATCGCATCAAGATTATCTTTTTACTCTCTTCATATTTTATTTGACTATTGGACAGAATTATCTTCAGGAAGTAAACTCCGGATGGGAGTTTTCCATTGTCAAGTTTACAGGAACCTGTATACATTCCGTAGTCCCTGAAAGCACCTTGTTCAATATTCTTTACCCTTCTTCCTGAAACATCATAGAGAGCAATATCTACATACGACGCGAAAGGAACAGCATAATCGAAAAAGATATTTTGAGAAGCAGGCACAGGATAACAGTTAAGCGAGAGTCCTTTTGTAGTAAATTCACTGCTCCCGCCTTTTCCAGGCCAGAGGATAAGGATATATGAACCAAATTCGCTCACCTTCGAGTATGCATATCCGTTAGAAACATCAATCTCTGTATTTATGTATTCAAGTTCATCTCCATTTTTCCTGTAAATTCCTATATCTTGAAGTTTGTTATCATTAAAGATCTCTTTATCAAAACTAAACCGGATAACAGAAGGAACGTTAATGCTCTTTCCATCCGGACCACACTTGTATACATTAGAGAGAGGCGTATAGGAAGATGACGGTAATCCCATTTCTTCTGTTGCAATTACAATCCAGTATGTATTGTCATACATATCCTCTGGAATGGTGATCCTGAATCGTGTATCTTCGCTTTCTGCAAAACCACCGATTCTACCTATGACCTTTGTAACTGTAAAATTTCTTGTATAACTTCCTTGTGTCCCGGATGTATCTCTGGCTGTTACATATACTGTTGCTGTGCCGGATGTGTCAAAAAAGAAATCTGTTCTGTATGTCTGTTCAGCAACCTTTTCGAAACTATGATAGCTATTCTCTCCAGCAAGTGTTACCCTGCAGGGATCAGGCATATCATTCAATAATGGTCTTTGTGACACTACCCATATATCAATATACTGTTGATTATACGGGTTCTGAATAATTGGCATTGATGAAAACAATAATTCAACTCCCAGGCTGACAGGAGGATTGATAAGTCCGTGACCAAAGTATGTATCATACCCGGGAGAACCTAAGTCTGTTGTAGTCGAATATATTGTCTGTTTAATTGCTGATGGACTTGTTATTCCATGGGAGATAAGAAGTGCTACGAGTGCAGAGACATGTGGTGCTGCCATTGATGTGCCCTGAAGAAACCAATAATCAAAGGTATCAACCGTTGCTTTATAAAAACCATCATTAATCTGGGAGTACGTTGATTGTAGTATTCCTGCAACATATGGTGTACCAGGAATTGTATCAAAATAATCACCCCCAGGAGCAACAACATCTATTCCTTCCCCCCATTGCGAATAGGGTGCTAAATTGTTATCAATATCTGTAGCACTTACTGCAATACATTCTTCAAAACCTGCTGGATAACTCAACTGTCCCACGTCCCCATTTCCAGCAGCAGCAACAACTATTGCACCTGCATTGGTGGCAGCAATGATTGCCTGATGAACCGTTCCATAACCAATACTATCACCAGGGAACCCTCCCAGGCTCATAGAAAGAACATCTGCACCATTCTGATATGAATAGTATATGCCGTCCGCTATCTTATCTAAGGTTCCTGAACCATAGGCACCAAGAACCCTGACAGGCATAATGGATACATTGAAAGCCATCCCTGCAACACCTTTATTATTATTAGTGCTCTGTGCAATTGTGCCGCAGATATGCGTTCCATGACCGTTCTCATCGTTCGGATGTGAATCATTATTAATAAAGTCATATCCATCAACAAAGTTCGTTATAGCAAGATCAGGGGACCTATGATAATAGCCATCTGATGATAAGACACTATCCTGTTCGTAACTCGGTATCAGATAGTTCTCATAGGCAATACCAGTATCAAGGATTGAAACAATAACAGAAGAGTTACCACCTCGTTCAATATCCCATGCAAGAGGCATATTGAGGTGACTTTCATCTAAATTCCACTGGTATAACTGAAAGAGGGGGTCGTTAGGTGTCCAAAATATACTTGCAATCCCATTTGGCTCTGCAAAAACAATGTCAGGAAAGGATTCAAATTTCTTAATGAGCTGCCATATGTCTCTCTTTTTATCAAACCGAACAGTGACAAAATTCGCAAAATGGCTTCGATAAATAATCTCTGTATTTAATTCTTTTGTGATGTTTTCTAACCTGTTGCGTTCTATTCCTTCTTTGTAATTCAGGATAATTTCGTTCTCCTTGAAACACTTCTTTGAGTTATGTCTTTTTTCAAGATATGGCTTTGAAATTCCTACATTAGGTAGGTAAATAAAAAGTGCTATGAGAATACATCTGAATAACATAATTTCCTCCTCGCAATATGGTTTTTGCTTTAACCATAACCGTCTTCAACAACGAATATAACAAAATACAATTCATATGTCAACAGAAAAGTAATGGCAATCATTGCTCGCCCCGTGAAATACTGTGCATTATTGCTTTCCTTTTATTTCACAGGGCAAGTATTCTCCCTTATTAACCTTCTTGCATTTTTGACAGGATAACAGGATGTTCAGGATTAAGGTATCTTGTTAATGAGGAAAGGGTGTCATTGCGAGCCCCATTAAATCCCATTAAAGCAAAACCCCATATAATCACAATGAAAGTATATAAATCCTGTGTGATAGACGGGGCAGGCGGGTGCGTTTATTGAACGCACCCTACCTCTAACCACGATACGATATAGCCATATCCTACGAGGCAGGCGGGACAAATAAGATTTATCACAAGAAAATAGAACCTTCATGCGGCAAGGTTTAAGCATTACTGAGGCAAAACTTGGTCTGTTATGGTCAGATATTGTATGTAAAGTTTCTGATACACCAATGCATTACGGACGTATGTAAGTTTCGCCCTTTGCTCCTCATCCTGACTTTGGATTACGAAAGTGAAATCACCGCGTCCGCGATTATATGTTGCCATCTCCTCTCTTGTTTTCTGTTTCGCCAGTTTTATTTGCTGTTTATTAAGATTCAGAATCTCTTGCATCTGTTTCAGCTGGATATATACGTTACTGAGAGTAGAAATTTGGGCAATTACCAATTCCTCTATCTGCTTTTTGAGTTGAGTGATACGAAGATCTATTGTATGAACATTAGCCTGTGCGGTTGTATTCTTCAGGGGGAATATATAGGAAACACTCAAACTTGCCTGTGGTTTATCAATTTTCAAAGCTTCTCCAAAGTTTTCATCAAACTTACTTGCGCCTACCTGTGCAGTAAAGCTGAAGTCAGGTTTGGTGGATTCTTTGCTACCTTTCCGCATGATCTTGAGTTGTTCCAGGGTCAATGCAAGTTGTGTGAGTACCCGTGAATCCTGTTTGAAATCACTGATTACTGTTTCGAGTTCTGGAAGTTTATGAATTTCGTAGAGATTGAATTCAGGGATTTTTTCCATAATACGGTCATCCTGCAGGAGAACTGATAATTGCTGCAAAAGCGACAAAAGGCTTGATTCCACGGTAACGCGATTCTGCTCGGCAAGACTAAGTACATTTTCTGCACGTATAACATCTACCCTATCAATGAGATTGTATGCTCTTTTGCGTTTTGTATCTTTAAGTGATTGCTCGCTGAGCTGGAGCCGTTCCTGCACAATTTGCAGCTCTATAGTGTAGAATACCCAATTGAGGAAGTTCTGCGCTTCGGCAGTAAGGAAGTCTTCCTGGTTTTCAAGGACCTGCACGTCAGTTAGTTTGATCTCAACGGATTTTAAATCGAATTCCAATTTACTCAGTACCCCCTGCCAATTCCTGAGCAGGGGTTGGGTGTAGGCAATGGAAAGCTGATTGTCAAAGTTAGTGCTTGGTAGCGATGAGTATGAAGGGTCAGTCAGATAATCGTACCTCTTAATGCCAAGCGTGAGATTAGCAGACAGATTACCTCCCGTACTCCAAAAATGCCTGGTTACCCCGCTGGTGAGTGATGTACCGTTGGTCTTCTCAATACCTGCAGTAACTGGTGAATGGTTAATGTGACTGAAATTGGCGCTTGATGAAACAGTCCAGTCTTCTGCACCTGTCAAGCTTTTTTGCTCTTCTGCCACTATTGCGTGGTTTAATTCTTCCCGTTCAAATAAAGGGTGCGTTTGCTGAAGGCTTTCAAGAAATTGGATTAATGTAATGCTTTCCTCAGTGCTTTCCTTCTGGATATCCAGGTCCTCTTTTTCGCCATAAGCATTAGCAATTCCCGCAAGCACTAATAATGTTATTAACCCTGATGCGAATGCTGAATTGATAGTTTTCATTTTATAAACTCCTTTTTCTTTGCTTTCCTATGAAATATTCTTCTGAGATCCATCTTTTTTGTATCGGTAAACAATCGCCTGATATCTGTATTTATCATATAGAGCGAAGGAGTAAAGACCAATGTTAGTAACGTCGCGAAAAGTAAACCATACGCCATAGCCATGACCACAGGAACTATCATCTGAGAGGTTCCACCAATACCATAGACAGTTGGCATAACTGCGGCAACAGTTGTGACAGTGGTCAAAATTATCGGGCGCAGACGTTTTTTTGCTCCTGTTGCTATTGCATCGATCGCTTGCTTTTTATCCGGTGCAGAGCTTCCAGCAAAAATCTTATTGATGAAATGTATCATCACAACGCTGTCGTTCACCACAACGCCTGAAAGTCCTATGATCCCGATAATACCCAGGAAGGTCAATGGAATACCATGTGCGGTAAATGCCACCAAGGCGCCGATCACACCAAATGGAATAGTCAAAAGTATGACAAACGGTTGTGAGAGTGACTTGAACAACAGTATCAGTACAAGATAGATCAAAAGGGACGCTATGGCAAAGGCTATAGCCAGATCAACAATCGACATCATAGTTTCTCTTGCTTCGCCGCCGACCTCAAGATATATATTGGGGAATAGCCTGGGAACGTCGCGGAATTCTTCCATGACCATACGGGTAACCTGTGAAGGGGTAATAACATCCTCGTTAACATCCGCCGTGACGGTAACCGCTCTCGCGCCGTCGTAATGGTTAATATTTGCGGCACTTTCGCGGCTTTCGATGCTCGCGACATCACCAATTCGGATCAATCGCCCTTGCCTATTGGGAATGAGGAGCTGCAATAAAAACTTCTCATCCTTTTGAAATGCATCATCCACTTTCACGCGGAAATTCAGCTTCTTGTCCGAGGTTTCAATTGACGTTGCATTCGTGCCATAGTAGGCGGTGCGCACAGTACTCGCTACGTCTTGCACGGTTAATCCAAGCCCCGCGAGGTGCTCATAGTTGAACTTCAGTATAAGCTCCTTTTTACCCCCTATTTGATCATTTCCAATATCCTTCACTCCTGGAATTGTCGCCAAAAAGGCTTCCATCTGCGCGCGGACTGAATCTACATCTCCCTTGTTGTGACCAATGATCTTCACATTGAAGGCTTCGCCGGTAGACGGACCCATTTTTTCTGCTGACATCTGTATCTTGGTGAATTGCGGTAGTTTCTTCACATTTATCTCCCTGCGCAGTTCGGCAATTATATCCTTCGCTGTGGCGGTGCGCTCGCTCTTTGGTATCAGGGCAATTCCAACGGTAGCCCAGTTTTCATATTTCTCTGCGGAAATTTGCCTTTTGTAGTGTTTACCAATACTCGCCATTGAGGAGATTAGGAGTTCCTCGGGAATTATTTTTTGAACGCGATCCTCAACCTCGCTGGTCAGGTCTGCCATCGCCTCCAGGCTGGTTCCCTTTGGCGCGTCGAGATTGATATTAATCTTCTCTGCCGAATCATCGTAGAACAGGACAAAGTTCTTTATGGTATCTCTTGAGATGAAAATGGCACCGATAAGAATACCGATGAAGACAACAACAACCAGATAACGCCACTTCAATACTTTTTTCAGGATACGTTCATAAAATCGCGTAATTGGTTCGAACCAGTCCTTACCCTTTTTGAGCGCTATTTTTGAATGAGCAAGATGGCTTGGCAGGATAAAGATCGCCTCAAAGAACGATGCAATAAGCATCACGGTTACCACAATAGGGAAAACAGCAATAAACTTTCCCATTCTACCAGTAATCATCAGCGCGGGCAGAAAAGCCACAATGGTTGTGATATGCGATGCAACAACAGGTGGAATTACTTCCAGTATGCCCCCGGTTGTTGCCTCTATTGGAGACATCCCAGAACGCTTTTTCGCATACACATTCTCAGCAATCACGATCCCGTCGTCAACAAGCATGCCGAGTACCATAATCATTGCGCAGAGCGAGAGGATGTTGAGGGTGTACCCTGCCAAATACATGAAAGCCATTACGATCAGCATGCTTATAGGCAGCCCGAATGCAGTCCAGAATGAAGTCCTGAAATCAAGAAATATCAAAAGAACGAATATCACCAAAATGAAACCAATTATAGCGTTGGATTCTACTACCTTTAACAGAGCATCGATGGAAAGCGAAGCATCAGAAACTACCCTGATTTCAAATTTTTCCGAAGCGAGTCCCTCATCGTTCTCTAACAGATTCTT
>SOIS01000086.1 GCA_004375965.1 Candidatus Cloacimonadota bacterium
AAAGTATTCCATCACGACTCAATCCCTTTAATAGCCTGATAGAGAATCAGGAGCATCACTACATGTTGAGCACCACCAAATATATTACCAAACTAAAGTTCTGAAAACCGAACCACACAGAGGGTCAGGTCTTCATTCTTGACAATTTGCCAGAGCCTTGGCCACAACTCACCGGATGCCAATTCAGCGGCCTGGCAACATCTGTAACTTTTTATCGATAAATATCCCTGCGATGCCCAACATGTACAACAGTTATAACTTTCCGAATATCATCAATTTCATAAATCACGCGATAATTGCCAATTCGTATACGCCAAGCATCACGGCCTGCTAATTTTCGACAACCACGTGGCCATGGATTCCCTCCGAGATCACGGATAGCATCCCTAACTCGCGTATATGAATTGCTCGGCAGCTGAGCCAATTCTTTTTGAGCACGTCTCAGAATATAAATGGCATAACTCATTTACGGCTGCTTTCAATCTCCGTAACTGCCTCCTCAAAGGGAATTGCCTCATCCCCCGAGGCTTTGGCAGCATCATATGCACGGATAGAGTATAGCTCTTCCAGTTCATCAAGAATCTTATTGTAATCATCAATGTCGAGAAGCACGCCGGTCCTATTCCCCTTCTCATCAGTTATATACCTTTCTTTAACATCAATCATTGAATCAATCCTTTCAGGGGTAAACTTTAGGCATAATCTTTTTGTAATTCCTCTAAAGAAATAAACCGCTCACCACGTTTTTTGGCTGCTATTGCCTGCTTGGTTCTCTTATTAACATATTCGATAAAAGTATGATCTTTCTTAATCTTTAAATATTCTAAAAATATTGTCCTTACACCCCTTAACTGCACTGATAAATTCTCCGTAAATCGGAACACACGATCTTAAATTATCTATCAAAAACATCTGCGGGCAAATCAAACTTCTCTATCAGATCATCAAGTACGTATGACAAGACAAGGGTCTTTTTGCCATGTGATTTGATGGGATAAGATTTATGTGTCTCAGGGTCATAAAATTTGGGATGCCTACCTTTTCCTGTAACATAAATAACACCGTACCTCTTGAGTATTTTGATTATTTTCCTTAACTCTATCGGCTTAGGCATAGTTTATTTCGGCAGTTGATTGCTGGAGATTCTCATTGGAAACAGATGCTAATGATTTCTTTATAGACATCTTCAAACTCCTGGAAGACTGTTTGGTTTCCAATTCATTAAACATCCTCCAATACTTACCATGCGCCGGATCAAAAATTGTATCAATCGCATTGTTTTCTACTGCGGTCAAAACATATTCTTTTATAGAATCAGTTAGTCCCTTTAAAGCATCTTTCTCATCCTTACCATGGCAAGAAACTGTAAAATCCAGGCAGCGGGCAACAACAACTTCATTCTCTTTGGTTAATAATATATGTAGCACCGGACTTTCCCATAAGGTGCCGATTTTAAATTTCATCCTCTTTGCTTTCATACCTTTCATGGATGCCCCCTTTTTCCTCGTTCATACCGGCTCATATACCGGAACAAAATCCCCTTACCCCAAAAAGGGGTCAAAAAGGGGTAGGGTCTACGTTTGACCTTTATTATCCCCCCTTAGTTTGCACTGCCAACGCAGACTGAAAAGGGGTCAAGTCTACGTTTGACCTTTATTATCATTAAACCCTTAGCTTGCACTGTCAAATTCACCGCAGAGCCAAAAGTTCATCGTCAGTATTTTGCTGACAACGTTCTCTTTCAGCAATTCTAATTTTGAAGAATAACACCCCCCTTCCCCCCTTGTATGGTGAAAGCGCAACATAAGGGTCAAATCTTTAATCTTGACAATTTAATTTAAGGGACATTCTAGTTTATTAGTTTTTTACCAAAAGACACAGGGACCGTATCTTCGCTCTTGACAAAGTACCTTGTCTCTTATCAATATCACCGCTCTCTATCCCGAAAAGAACCAAAATAAACCAAGGGGCAAACCACTTCTTGACACTTTCAATACCACGCCTTGTTATTTTATAATATTTGCCTTTAGGCCGTAAAACCCAAGGATTTATCCTTGGGATAT
>SOIS01000108.1 GCA_004375965.1 Candidatus Cloacimonadota bacterium
TTGAGAATCATATAAGCGGTAAAATTCAAGTCGGAAAATTTGTAGTGATAAAATAAAGGAGGAGCTATGATGATATCAAAACTGAGAAAGGTATCTTTTTTACTTACTCTTGTATTCCTTCTATCTTCCATGACCCTTCTGGGACAGTCTAAAGTGGGAACTGCAGGTTTTCAGTTCCTTGAGATTGCTCCAAGTGCAAGGGGGGCTGCTATGGCGAGTGCATTTTCTGCAATTGCAGATGATGCATCTGCTCTTTACTATAATCCAGCCGGTGTAGCACTTTTAAAGAACTATGAAGTGCTTGCTAATGGAATTAAATATCCAGCAGACATTAATCTCGCTTATGTAGGTGTTGTTGTGCCTATTTCTCCTCTCATTGGTAATATAGGTTTCAGCTTTACTTCACTCTTTCTTGATGGTGCAATGAAGGTTACGGAGCCAATGTTAGGCGGTATACATGGAAACTGGACTGGAGAGTATTTCCTCTGTTATCAGTATGCTGGTCAGATCACATACGCAAAGATACTTACCGATAGATTCTCTGTAGGTGTAAACCTCAGATATATCAGGTCAACGCTTGACGACAGGGACAATACAACAGGTCAGGCAATTGGAGCTGACATAGGTACACTGTATGATACACAGTTCAAGTCTATAAAATTAGGGATAGTGATTACAAATTTTGGTCCTGATGCAGCATACAAATCACTTGATGCATCGGATCCGGAAGTAAAAGATTACGAACATGAGAGTTTTGCACTCCCTATGTGTTTCCGCGTTGCCATCTCTGCTGTTCCATTACATGCAGGGGTTAATAAGGTCGTTATTGACATTGAAGGAGAACATCCAAATCACAACTACGAAAGAGCATATCTTGGTTTCGAATACAGTTACAGTGATTTATTCTTCTTAAGGGGTGGTTATAAGATTGGGACAGATGCGGAGAGATGGTCATCTGGGTTTGGTTTCCAAATTCCCCTTACTGTTGCAAAACTTAAAGCAGATTACGCATATACAGATTACTCGTACCTCATAAATATACACAGGCTTTCAGTAGGTTTACTGTTTTAGAATTTGTTCTTGATGGAAAGGATGTGAATTCTTTTTTTTAATTAAATCAAACTCTAAAAAGGAGGTTTAAGAATGAAATTAGTAGGCTTATTAGTAGCGGCAATTCATTTAATGGGTATAGGCTTTCTTTCTGGGAATTATCCTCTTCAGAATACAGATATTCTTCTACCTACAGTTGGTGCTGAAAGTGGATACATAATAGAGAATCCACCACCCATAGATAGCATCTGTCTTGTCTTTCCGGGTGTCGATTATGGCGATCAAGCAAGTTCGCCACAGAACTACGTAAATGCAAAACATATTACGAATGTTATGGTTGGCAGTTACTATTTCCCAGTTGTAATATGGGAAACAGGTAGTGCCTGGGGTAGTCAGTCCCTTTTCTCTTACTGGGATGATATGTTTAATTTCTGGTCTTACCCTGATAGTTTTACTTCAAACAATGGCATAGATACTGGAAGGCCAGCTATTTGTTCCGATAGTAAGGGTAATTTACATTTCTGCTGGCATCAGGGTGGAAATCCTGATGATTATGAAATATTCTATACAAGGGCTATCCTCGATACATCAGCAGGTGTAATCCAGTACACAGTAGAGAGACCAGCACAATTTATTTCTGCAACGAATGGTGAAGAGGAACAATTCCCAGCAATGGCCATATACGGCGATACCCTCATTATGGTTGTTTTCAATGTTGGGAGTATTCAGTCTGAGAAAGCAATTGGTTATAACTATTCCACAGATGGTGGCAACACCTGGGTCGGTCGGGACATAGTATACGACCACGGGGGAATAATACCCGGATCCTGGCAACTACTTTCCATTGGTACCGACCCCAATACAGAAGATATGTGGGTAGCATCTAATTTTGACATGTCAGGTGATGGTTCAATGGATATTTTAGCACACCATTGGGCAGCAGCAACCAACACCTGGAGTACTGAAACAGTTGCTAATGCCACAAGTATGCATCCATATGCTATTCCTGCACTTGTTGTAGATTATAGTAGTACTCCACATATCATCTTCCAGGAAAACCACACTAATACAGGTGGACTAACCGGACTTACTGTCTTTTACGCAAGCGGTCCCTTTGGTCAACTATATTATACCTACAGGCTTGGTGCTAATAACTGGTTAGCACCTATGAAAATTATGCTTCCATTAAATACTGCTCGTAATTATTGCAGTGGTCATCCTTCTGCGGGTATAGCAACAGATAACACCGTCTATTTTTCCACGACACTACCAGAGAGCGCTTCTGCTGTAGATACCAGTGCATATGGGAATTTCAATGTCCATTATGCAGAGATTTCTCCCTATACTGGAGCTCTTTCATACGGAGGTCAGGTAAGTAGCATACCCCCGTCAAACGACTCAACAAACACCATATATCCGCACATTACATACTATGTTCCTCTTGGTAGTCAGGTACCAGCAGGGATGCATGGTCCTGGCATTACCTGGTGTCAGATGGTTAACAATTTTCAACCTGCAGATGTTTATTATACCCATTCTGATACCCTGGTCCCAGTAGAGGAGACAAAGACTATTTCCAGTCCATCACCTATTAAACTCTATCAGAACTACCCAAATCCTGCCCGTGAGAAAACTATGATTCGTTTTACCGTTCCGAACAACAATAATATTTCGCTCAATATCTACGACATTTCTGGAAGATTAGTAAAAACCCTTGCGAATGGTATTCCAGGTGCTGGTTCATACTTTGTCGTCTGGGATGGTAAGAATGAGGAAGGTAAAGAGGTTCCGGGTGGTATCTATCTTTATACATTGAGAGCAGGTGCTTACACAGAAACCCGGAAAATACTTCTTATTAACTGATTCAACAAAAGGAGCAGAAGGGGGGGGCACTATTCACCCCTCCCTTTGTTGTTTGAAATTAAGCCGCGGTTTTCATAGTTTCATTTCTTAATTAAATAATTCGGTTAGTTGTTCATTTCGTCAAAGGTTGTCATTGCGAGTAAACTTACATATTCACATGCGAAGCAATCTTCTATTAGCTGAAGCCGTACTTTTTTATACTTTTATTATTAAGAAAGGAGCAGAGTATGAGTAAGAAGAGCACTTTGATATTAATATTAACTATCCTTTTAATTGGATTAAACCTCTTTGCATCAGATATCTCTTACAATCTTGCACGTGATGTAGCTTACCACAAGGCAGTTTCCGCTTTTGGTAATAGTATATCACTTGGTTCAGGAATACCATATTACGATATCGAAGACAACCTTATGGGCTATGAATTTGGTATCTCCCTGGTGGGAAAGTTCCCCGATGACTCACAAATATTTGCCATGGTCCGTGAAAAAAGGCTTATTCTCAATGAATTAAAAAGTCGGGGAGGATTTCAGGATGTAGCCAAACTCAAGAAAGAACTCGCAGGAATTGGCAAATTCGGTAATATCTTCGTCTCGGCAAACAGTGCCGATTTTCCTGTTCCTGAATATGGGGAAGGTTTACCGCACTACTATCTACAGTTTGATGAGGCAAAAGAGTATGCATGGGATTATGTGGAAGGTGAACCATCCCTTGTTTGTATGTATTACTTAACCCCATATCTGAAATGGTATAAGTTTTCTGCAAACGGAGAAGAGGTTTTTGTACGTCTTCATGGTTCACGATGTAAGGAGCCTGATGATATTAGTTCAATAAGATTAGAGAAATGTCCTGATGCGGAGGTTCTTGAGAAAAAACACATGCAATTGTGGGAGAAGATCAAAAAAGGTGATTTTTCTGTTCTTCATGGTAGTAGGGGAGGATACATAGACAGCGTTCCTGAGTATGATTGGAGTTATGGTTGTACTCCAACCGCATCTGCAATGGTAATGGGCTACTGGGATGAACGAGGTTATGACAGGTTGCTTGATTGGTACTGGAACCATTTAGATCCTTGCAACGGCGTAGGTTTGGTTTTTAATATGCCAAACGTCCAGCAGGAATTAGCGATTGCAATGAATACTGATACCATTGAACCAGGATGTGGTGGAACAAGTATAAATGCGATTGCCGGTGGTCATGTTGTCGTTCCTAATAATTATAATGGTTATAGTTTCTCTGCACAGACGAGCCCTCAGGGATATACGGGCAATGACTTTGTGTGGAGCTGGATAACAGGTGAGATAGATGCAGGCAGACCATTCAACTGGTCACTAAATTATTACTGGTTCCAGAATCAATTCATACATCACTCAACAACGGTGTATGGTTACACAGATGACAAATATTGTATTTTGTATAACACATGGATGTGGGGAGAGCAGCATTGGTACTACTACACATATCATGGTGGAGTATATTCTAAAGACTGGGTGATAACTGTAGTTCCAGGTGGTGCGAATTCACATAAAGTTACGCTGATTACCCCTGATGGCGGTGAGATCTGGCAAGCAGGTTCGATCGATACCATTAAATGGACGACAAATGGTGGTAGCATAGACCATCTGAAGGTAGAATTTTCGAGGGATGGTGGTAATAATTGGCAGACCCTTGCAGCGAACGCTCCCAATACCGGTTCCTATGCGTGGTATATCCAGCCTGATACTTTGAAAACGTACCGTGCAAAGATGAGGCTTTCAGGATATAACCCGAGCAATACATTGCTCGGTGCAGATGGGAATGCCAAGGATTTCACCATCCAACCCGCATTTTCCTGTACAGTCACTGTTACTTCTCCAAATGGTGGTGAAGTATGGGGCGTAGGAGAGATTCATCCCATAACTTGGACGACTACTGGAACCAATCCTCACCATGTTATAATTTACTACTCCGCTGATGGTGGACTCCAGTGGAACACTATCATCACATATCCGAATACTGGCAGTTTCAACTGGACTGTACCAGATGATACAACATCCACTGCACTTGTGATGGTCAAGGCTCTAACACAAACAAATGAATTGATTGGCGAAGATATTAGTGATAATCCCTTTTCAATTGTTGCAACTGGTGTTGAAGAAGAGGCTTCTGTTACGATCCCGAAACCGTTCTCAGTTTTCGTTTCCCCTGTTCCAATGACGGATTTCGTACGATTTACCATTAATGGAAATTCCTCTTCAAAGGTCTACCTTTATATAGTAGACATAACAGGTAGAATTGTTCGAACTCAAGAAGTAGATGACTATCTCGTTACCTGGGATGGAAAGGATAATTTTGGAAAGAGAGTCAGATCGGGTCTCTATATTTATAAGATACACTCAGGAGAGAATAGGGCTACAGGAAAGATTATTAAAATACGGTAGGTTCTGAAGAGTCGCTATGTTGAAAAAGGGGAGATTTATATCTCCCCTTTTTATATTGACCTTAGAATGTATCATTGCTAACTCCGTAAAATAAGATATCTATTTTTCTCTATTTAGCAGGTTAGTTTCTCTCACTTATCTTTCCCTTGCGAGCAAATTCATACTCACTCTCTGACAATATGAGATTGTCTCCTCACTTTGTTCGTCGTTCCCAGCCCTCTATGCTCTCTACTAAAAAATGTTTTCTTATGTTAGATTCCTTGCTTAGAGGGCTGGGGTCACGCCCGATGGTCGCTCGCTCCGTTAAATACCATTATTTGAAGAACTTTTTCCTATTTTACGAGGCTCGCAATGACACCTCTTTAACTAACAAAAAAGGGCAGACACGAATGGTGTCTACCCTTTCTTAACAATGCTAAGCAAAATTGCTTATGGAATTTCATCCAGTTCTTTAAGGATAATTCTCATGAGTTGTGTAGCTCTTCCGTATTCGAGGTAGGAGATAGGAAATCCAAAGTAGAAATAAGAAGGCATTGTATGTTCAGCGTGTGTGAATCTGATTGCACAGGGTTTTCTCTCATAATCTGCATTGTCTCGGTAATGGTTTAATGTGTAAAGGATATCAAGATCACCATCATATTCACCCCAAAAATCAAGCTTCATAACCTCAACCAAAAAATTATTCCATATAATATACCACATTATTGATTCGTTGAGAGAAAGGTATGGTAGTGTATCTTGAGCAAAAAATGCAGTATCGGTTTGAACGGGAGTGATATTTGTGTCGGATACAGAACCAGCAGAAAGTATAATATACTTACTAATGTGAAGTTCAGTAAAGGGAAATGGCTTTTTTAATGCAAATGTTACATTATCAGTATAATTACCTGTTTTAAGGATTATTGACCCTGTAAAAATAATTCTGCCACCAATATGGAGGAAATCAGTAATGAGTTCCTCTTTATCAGTTAAAGATGTTGGAAAAGCGGATTTGTTTCCTCTTGACCATATTATTGTAGAGTATTCTCCAAATGTAGTATGATTACAGTCGTCAACTGTATAATCAAGAGAATCATTTGCCAATCCAATTGAATCGTCAAGAATTGAATGATAAAAAGGTTTAACAATATTGGAATTTACCCATCCATCTGTAAGATTAACCCATAGAACATTTCTGAAATCTGGATTTTCACCTATTTCAGGTATAACAAAATATAGGGTTCTCCACTGTTGATAAAGTTCTAATGTTGTGTCCCAGGGTGTTACTGTACTATCAACCTCATAATATATTGTATCTAAAAGTGATTGGTCTACAGCACCAGCATCATCCATAGCCCTGAGATAGATAGTATGGTATCCTTCCTCAAAAGGTGAGTTATCACCTGTAAAATAGAAAGATTCTCCACTGACAGGGTCAGACCATCCTTTATGGGTTACAGGGTCAAAGTTAATTGTTGTATCGTCCCAGCAGTATTGGAAACGGCAAGGAAATACCTGATCACTATCTATTGCAGTCCACTCAAAATTTATACCTTTCCAGATATCTGTAGTATCACTTAGAATGAAACGTTGTGAACTGTCCTTTGGGGTAAAAATAAATCTTGTATTGGGTGGAATATTGCTTGTTCGGAAAACCCTTGTTGCTGGTGAAGGATCTGGTTTATCCTTATTGTCAACTGCCCTAACATAGAAAATGTGTGTGAATTCGGTGTCCGGAATAGGTGCCTCGAATGCAATAGTGTCCTGTGTTGCAAGAGTAGAGTCCATATAGAGAGAATGCCAACCGGAACCTACAATGTTTTCATCGTATGTAGTATCATCTATTGCCCAATCATATCGTGTAACGATTCCATCCGCATCCGTTCCATACCAGTATATTATCCTTGCGTGATATATATAAGAACTATCTGGCGGAACATTTACAATGTATGTCTCGGGTGCTTGATTTTGAACATCAACAGACTTTGGTTTTTTAGTGCAACCTGTAAAAATAAGTAGTATTATGGAAAATAGAGAAAGAAACCAGAGCATCTTTTTACTCATCGTACCTCCTTCATAATTTTATATAGTATAAAATAGAATATAAAATATGTCAAGTAAAAAATGTAAGGGATGAGAATTTTTTCAGGATGTGGGATAAATCTGTGTAATCATCCGTAAAATCTGTGAAATCAAAGGACTCAAGATTTGTTTTCAGAGGCTTCAAAAGAAGGTGTTGACTTTTTTTTGCTTATCTGTTAGATTTTACATATGAAAGGATTTAACCTGAAGTCTTCGATTTTTCTCATCCTGACTCTTGGAGTAATAATACGATTTATTTATATCCTTGAGATACGGAAAGCCCCATTCTTTTATACACCTTTTGGTGATCCAGATTTCTTTGATAAATGGGCTTTACATATTGCCCATGGCGACTTTATTGGCAAAGAGGTCTTTTTCAAGGCACCCCTTTATCCGTACGTTCTTGCTTTTTTCTACAAACTGATGGGACATAATCTTCTCATACCGAGATTTCTTAATATTCTTTTTGATGCATGCTCAATATTCCTACTTTTTTTAATCGGGGAAAAACTATGTAATAGAACAGTTGGTCTGATTGCAGCATTTATAGCCTCTTTTTCAGGAATCCTTATTTACTTTTCAGGAGAAATACTTGGTACCTCACTTGCCATTCTTTTGTCCCTCATCTTATTATATCTCCTTTTAAGCGTAAATAATAAAATGTGGAGATGGTTAATTGCAGGTTTTATTTCATCACTTTTAGTCATTGTCCGTCCGAATTTTTTACTATGTATTCCAGTTATTATAATATATATTTTTTTCAGAAGAATAACAATTCGCTTAAAAATTAAATCTTCCCTCATCCTTCTTTTTGGAACAGTGACCATGATCTCAATTACTGGAATAAGAAATTATGTTGTTGGAAGGGATTTAGTTCTCATTAATTATTCTGGTGGTGTAAACTTCTATATTGGAAATAATGTTTCAAGTGACGGTGTCAGTGCTGTTTTGCCTGGATATGGAAATGATTGGGATGAATATTCTATTGCAGAGATTGAAATGAAACGGGAACTCAAGCCAAGCGAGGTTTCGCGGTTCTGGTTGATAAAAGGGTTAGACTTTATCAGAAACCATCCCGTTCAGTTTGCATCCCTATTTATAAAGAAATGTTATCTTTTATGTAATGGCAAAGAGATCAGTAATAATCAGAATATATATCGTTATGTGAAAAACTCCCATCTGATGAGGTTTTTGCTCTTTTCTTACGGCACAAGAAAATTCTATTTCGCTTTCCCAACTTCGATAATTTTCTCGCTCGGGTTGTCTGGAATCCTTCTAACATTAAGAAGGAGAAGGAAATTTCTACTTCCTTTTCTTTTAATTGTTTCTTTTGGGATTTCTGTTGTTCTTTTTTTTGTTTCTTCAAGATACAGGATGCCACTTTTTGCATTTATTATTCCCTTCTCAAGTTATTCTGTCTATTGGTTCCTTGAACACCTCAAGGAGAAAAGAAATATTTTTATATGGATCTTTTCCTTTATACCATTTTTCATTCTATGTAATTTTGATCCATACAAAATCTCAATGGAGGACAACACGATTGAATACTATAATCTTGGGAATGCATATTTAAAGAAAGGTGAACTTGATAAGGCAAAGGAGTACTACGAGAGAGGCATAGAGACAAATTTTCATTTTCCAAGACTACATCTTAATCTTGGCGTAGCCTATTTTAAGGAGAATAATCTCAAAGAAGCAGAAAAGGAATATCTAACTGAGATAAAACTCAATCCAAAGGAAGCAAGGGCATATCACAATCTTGCTGTCCTTTATGAGAAAGAGGGTAAGGTGAAGGATGCTATTGTATATGAAAAGAGAACGATCGAGAAAATGCCACGGTTTGTGGACCCGTATGTCAGTATAGGACGGTTGTATGTGAAGGAAGAGAAGTATGATTCTGCAGTGGGGTTTCTTGAGAAGGCGAATAGATTGAAGAAAAATAATAGTAAAATTGTTTCACTTCTTGGACTTGTTAACCTTAAACTAAGACGGTATGATAAGTCAATTATCTTCTATAGAAACGCAATAGAACTTGTAAGCGATGACGCTGTCTTACATTATAACCTTGCTGTGGCTTACATTGCGAAGGGGAGATTCGGGGAAGCTCGTAAACATCTTCTTCGTGCACTATCCTTGAAGGAAGATTTTGCCGCTGCACATTATAACCTTGGTTTGATATATGTAAAAGAAGAAAATATGGAAAAAGCAAAAGAGCACTTTAAGGAAGCATTACGGATTCAACCTGATCTTCTTGAGGCTAAGAAAATGATTGAGAAAATTGAATAAATGTGTTATAATAAAGATGGCAGGACAGAGATTGTAGAATAGAAGGTAGCCGTAGACTCTTGTCCTGAGCCTGTAGTGAGGTAGACGAACTGCGGAGTCGAAGGGTTAGCCTGCGACAGGTTGTCATTGCGAGTGCTTCTTCATGCATTGCTTTTGCGAAGCAATCTCATACTTTCGTGGCTTATGGCAGTTTGTATATAACTGATAATCAAAACAAATAACATAAGCTATAAGTAAAAGCAATGACACTACTTTGGTTCAATGACATAGTTAACCAAATAATCGAAATAACACAAATGAATAAAATGATTTCAATAGTAGTTCCAGTATTTAATGAGGAGGATTCCCTCGAGGGGCTTCTCAAGGCAATAAAGGATAGTTTGGATAAAAAGAGTATCTCTTTTGAGGTAATCTTTGTAGATGATGGAAGCAGTGATAGGAGTTGGTCTATTATAGAAACTCTCTCGAGAAGATTTGAAGAGGTAAGGGGGCTGAAACTATCACGGAATGTAGGACAACATAATGCTATAATTGCAGGATTTGAAAATTCAATAGGTACATATGTAGTTACAATTGATGCAGATATGCAGGATAATCCCGATGTTTTACCGAGAATCTACGAGAAACTCAAATCAGGTTTTGATATTGTTGGTTGCAGGAGAAAAGTAAGAAGGGATAATTTTCTACGGAGATTTTTATCCTTCGTAATGCACTATACAATAAGACATTTTACAAAACTTGGTAGGGTGTCTACACGTGAATTTACTGACTTCGGTTGTATGTTAAGAGGATACAGGAGATGGGTTGTTGAAAAGGTTATTGAGTTAGGTGGAAAATCTGTATATATACCTACATTTGCTGCACTGATAGGTGGAGATTTTTGTGAGATTGAGATTGAACACGTGACCAGGGTGAAGGGAAAATCAAAGTATGGCATAAGTAGACTACTGAGTTTATACTTTGACATGATAACGGACATTTCGCTTTTACCTGTTCAGGTAATAAGCCTTTTAGGTATCTTGCTCTCTTTTGCTGGTTTTGCTCTCGGAGTTATTATATTTTTGAGAAGAATCTTTATTGGTCCCGAGGTGGAAGGTGTTTTTACCCTTTTTGCATTTCTTTTTGTTTTTACAGGTGTATTGCTCATATCAGTAGGTCTGATAGGTGAATATGTTGGAAGGATTTATAAGGAAGTGAATAAAAAGCCCAGATTCATTGTTACAGAGAAGTCCGGATTTAGGAAAGGATTGCGCATCGGAGTTTTTGCTTATTCTGAGGTTGGATACTCCTGTCTTGAGCAACTCATCAGGATGGGAGAAGACATAGTTTTTGTAGTTACACATAGGGATAACAAGAATGAGAATATCTGGTTTAGAAGTGTCGGTGAACTTGCTCATAAATTCAATATACCACTTCTTAAGCCTGAAAGTATAAAGGAGGGAAAATTTATCGATGTGATTTCTTCTTTTAAACCAGATATTATACTTTCTTTCTATTTCAGGAAGATTTTTAGTGAAGAATTGGTTTCTATTCCTTCCCTTGGATGTATAAATCTACATGGTTCTTTACTTCCTACTTACAGGGGAAGAGCTCCGGTTAATTGGGCAATCATAAATGGAGGAAAAGAGACAGGTGTTACATTTCACTATATGACACAGAAGGTCGATGCAGGTCCTATTATTGTACAGAAGAGGATAAAGATAGAAAATGACGATACAGGGCTTTCACTAACAAAAAAGATTGCTTCCTGTGGTGCCAAACTTCTCGAAGATGTTGTGGAGGGTCTCAACGAGCAGAATCTCAGATCAACTCTACAGGATGAAACCAAAGCAACCTATTTTGGGAAGAGAACACCATCTATGGGAGAGATTGATTGGCAGTGGGATAATGAGAAAATTTATAATTATGTGAGAGCCCTTACAAGTCCATTTCCTGGTGCATTCTTTGTTTTGGAAGATAAAAAATGCATAATTTGGCGTGGAGAAAAGAAGGAGTGTGGGAATCGGGAACCTCCTGGGACGATAGTTGGTATTAGCAGGGACTCTGTTATTGTGAAAACAGGAAGTGGTTGTTTCAGGATTACAGAGGTTGAGATAGATGGTGAAAGACTCACTCCTGAAGGATTTGTAAAGCATCTCAAGTTAAAAAAAGGAAATTCACTTGGAGGTTAAGGATTTTTTCAATCTCTATTGGAAAAAAAATCATATTAGATGGTTTGATAGGTATTATGATTTCCTTGAGATTATAAACAAAGACGTTTTCGATAAACTTTCAAGTTTTGAAAAAAAAAGGATTCTTGCTGTAGGCTTAGGAGATACACAGGACATATATTATTTCAATATATTGGAAGGAGAGGTAATATCCATTGATATCTCGTTTGATGGATTAAAAGGACTAAAGAAATTCCAGAGAGTTCAGATGGATGCGAACGAGATGGGTTTTAAGAAAGGAAGTTTTGACGTGGTTTTCTTGAGGACAGTAATGCTCCATCTTGATCATAAAAAGGTTTTGCTCGAAATTAAAAGGATTCTACATAAGGGTGGAAGATTATTTTGGATTGAACCACTGCAGGATAATATATTTCTATGGATGTACAGGTTCATTATTTCCCCGGGTAAGTTCACTAAGATAGATTATCTTACGTACAAGGATATTTTATCATTCGGACTTTTGTTCAGGAGTTTCTGGCACAGAGAATATTTCTTTTTTACAGTTCTTCTAATTCCTCTCTATATTTTCTTTCCACACGCGAGAAGGTTTGTCCAAACACTACAAAGATTAGAAATGAGGATTATTGATAGGGTTACTTGGTTGAGAAGGTTATGCTGGATAAGTTATGGTTATGGAGAAATATAAACCCAAATGCGTAATGCCACAGAATGACACAGAAGTTCACAAAGAATATAGAGAAGTTGAGAAAATAAGAAGATGTAAATTGTAACACCAAATGGAAATGTTTTTAGTTTTTATTTTCTTATATTCTTTCTGTGTTTTGTCTGTGAATTTCTGTGGCTAATGTGTAATTGGAGATAAAGATGATTGTTATAGATGTAGGAAATTCGAAGGTGAAGATTGCAATTTTCAGTAAGGAAGAAATTGAAAAGAAATTTATTTTTGACACATATAGATGTCTCGAACACGAATTTTTAAGGAGGGAGGTCTTTGGAGAAGTGGGGGAGAATGTTATTGCATTCTCTTCTGTTGTTCCTGAGATAACAAAGGGGATTGTTTCAATATCAAAAAAATTGAAAAAGAGATTTCTTGATGTATGTAAGGTAAAGAATAAGGTATTGAAGATTAATTATGATGTTGCCGAGTTGGGAGGTGACAGACTTGCAAATGCTGTTGCTGCTTATAAAAGATATACTCCCCCGGTTCTTGTTATTGACTTCGGGACTGCAACGACATACAATATTGTCCTTGCAGACGGTACTTTTGACGGTGGAATTATTGCTCCCGGTATTAAGACCTGTATTGATTTCCTTATACAGAACACAGGTTTGCTGCCCGAAATTCCCCTGAAGCATCCCGATGCATTCCTTGGACACACAACAAAGGATGCACTTATCTCAGGATTCTATTACACATTTTCCGGTCAGATGAAGGAGATATTCGAAAAAGTTCAAAATCATATAGGAAATGACTATACAACAGTAGGGACTGGTGGATTGGTTGATTTTGTGCTTAGAACATTTCCTCACATTATACCAGATAAGGATCTGACACTTTTTGGGATAAAGATGCTTTACGATGCAAACAGTGAACAGATGACAGATAGAGAACAGTGAAAGGTGAATAGTAAATAGGGAAAACAGAGGATAGAAAGACGAACTGAAGATATGGGATGGAAGATACTTGGTAAACTCCGTCATTGCGAGCCCCGTTAAATAAAGGATGAATGATAAATGAAAGTATTTAACGGGGCTCGGCAATCTCATATTGACAAATTTGAAGTTCAAGAGTTGAAGAACATAATGACTCAATAACTGTATATTGTAAAATTATGAAGAAGAAGTTTCATTCAAAAAGCGCAAAGGAAACAATGAAACACGGTGAGGAATTTGCAAAGATATTAAAACAGGGAGATATTGTTGCATTCTATGGAGAACTTGGAAGCGGCAAAACAACGATGATAAAAGGAATATGCAAGGGTTTTGGGGTAGAAAAGGGGGTGAAGAGTCCAAGTTTTGTTTTCTTAAGAATATATAAGGCACAGTATACCCTTTACCATTTTGATTTTTACAGGTTGAAGAGGAAAGAAGAACTAATAAACGTAGGCTATGATGAGTTTTTTTATGATTCAGGGATTGTTCTTTTAGAATGGGCAGATAGAATAGAGGATTTGCTACCCGAGTCTCGCTTTGAAGTGGTTATGAAGATTAGTAATGAGAATGAGAGAGAAATCCATATCTCTCACACAGGACGGAGAGTATGGAGTATGCAGTAAGAAGAAGGATAAACCCCGTTAGAAAATGAATTTTCTAACGGGGTAAAGGACAAAGGACAAAGGATACAGATGAATATTATTGGTCTCGATACAACAACACATAGTTTCTGCTTAGGACTTATACAGGGAGAAAAAATCCATAGTAGAATTATTGTTGACAACAAGGGTTTCCATTCCGAGGAATTCCTTCATTACCTTGAGAAAATCTTAAAAGAGCATAATTTGACAGAAATGGAAATTGATGGTTATGCTATATCCATAGGTCCTGGGTCTCTCACCGGTATACGGGTCGGACTCGCTTTCTTAAAAGGTATTGGTTTTGTCACAGGGAAACCTGTAGTTCCCGTAGAAACCCTTTTTGCTGTTGCTTACGAATTCCGAGATTCAAAAGAGTATATCTGCCCTGTTCTTACAACTAAGAAAAAAAAGGTATTCTGTGCATTGTACCGGTTCAGCTCTGTAACCGCAGGCTTTAGCCTGCGTGAATCTCCACGCTATGAACGAATAAAAAATGATGGAGAAGAAACCGTTATAGAACAAAGCTGTATTAGAATAGAAAAACTGCTCGATTACCTGCCTGAAAATGATATTCTTTTTCTTGGGAGTGGAGCATTACAATACAGAGATGAAATAATAACCAGATGTGGAGAAAGAGCACATTTTGAAATGAAAATGATACATCATCCAGACCCAACTGTTGTTGCACTGATTGGGCTTATAAAAATAAGTGAAGGTGATTTTCCTTCAATCGAAGAACTTGAACCAATATACTTATAGTATGAAGTAGGGAGAATGGAGATGGTAGCCGCAGGCTTTAGCCTGATTGAAAGGAAATATCATTGTGAGAGGAAAAATGAATAATGACGTTATTGAGTTATTGTGTTGTCGCGTCAAAGTTTCTTTTTTTAATCCGCCCGAAGGGCTCATACCGTTGCGCAGCAAACACTTCCGTTCAGAAGGAACCAATTGCCGTTGCATAGCAACTATTTTCTATGTTCAGGTTTGATATTGTAAAACCAGAAATCAGAGAAATAATTCAGGAAAAAGAGGTATCGAAAGAATCCCTAAGGCATGTCTTTTTTTATAACCTTCTTGAACTTGAGAGATTACATGGTCATTTACAAAACCTTGAGATTGATATAGAACTGGAAAAAAACCTATACACTCTCTTAAAACTGGGGGAAAGGAGAGACTGTACTGGAATAAGTATTGAGAAAAGGAAAGAAATGACAAAAAGGATTATGCCTTTACTTGTTAAGGTTATACTCGATGAATATCTGCAAAAGAAGGGGATTGATAAGTGGGATTCTATTATTGTATTTAGAGAAAAAGAGATCAAGGATTTTCTTTCAGGTAAAATTCGCTATAACGAACTAATAAAAAATCTTTTGTAGTGTTGGAGGTTGTCACCAAATTCACCATTTACTAATTTACTAACAATTTTTTCTTGACTTTCATATGATTATACCATACATTATAAAAAACTGAAGAAAGGAGGTGACCCAATGAAAAATTTGAAGATCGCATTAATCATCGTGCTTATCCTACTGGTGGCTTTGCCTTTATTTGGACAGAGAAGAGGAAGAAGAAGAGCAAGGATGAAAGCAGCACCTGTGCCCTTAAGTCTCTATTTTGGTTTAGAAGACCTTACAGAAGCCCTACCCGAGGAAAAAATGTATTACCGTATTGGCGGAGATGTCATACTGCCTATCGTGGAACCAGTAATGTTAAGGGTGAGTCTCATTAATTTTGATCTGCATGAAGACTTTAACATTTTTAATATTGGAACAGCTTTTGGTGGTGATATAATGTATTACTGGCAGCGACCAATGGCATTCATACCTTACGGTTTTGTGGGACTGGATTATTATAATTATTCTAATGGTGGTTCTTACTCTAGCCTTGCACTTCACCTTGGTGTTGGTGGTCAGATGAGGTCTTTCTTCCTTGAATTTGGTTTTGATCTTTATCAGTTTAGTAATGGTGGCTCAGAATCTTATTCGCCTATGTTTATCCACGCTGGTATGAGATTTCCTCTCTTCAGGTAATAGAAAAGAATAAGAAAAGGTAGTCGCAGGCTTTAGCCTGCGTGTTTTTTGTAGGGGGCAGACCCATGTGTCTGCCCTTGTTTTTCTGGTGTGCAACAACTCCTGCATCACATAATCCCTACCCGACTTGATTCACTCCAAAAAGATTATCAATATGAGATTGGAACGTCTGCCTTGGTGGGGCTCGCAATGACAGGGAGAGAAGAACTATCTTTTACCGCACTGCAGGCAGCGTGATGACTCTTTCTTTGCTTCTTCTTCTGTAAATCCTAACTCTGCTTCAAAGAATGAGGTTACTGCATTCTCTTTATCAAGTAAATTTTGTTCCACTCTATTTCCTTTAAGGCTTCTCTTCCTTATAATTTTATATGGAGGTTGGTAATCAAACTCGCTTAGCCTCTCGAATATCCTTCTAAATTTACCCACTTTTCTTATATAACAGTCCACGCCCTGGGCAGCCTTTCTACCCATCTCAATAGCATCTACTACTGTCTTTTTCCCACCAGTAATATCTCCAACTGCAAATATGCCAGCTATTGGGGTTTCCATTGTTAAATTGTTGACAATAATGGTATTGTGTGTGACGATCTTTTGTTTTATATTCGGGGATAGATACGAGAAATCCGGAACCTGTCCTGTAGCGACAATTACCGTGTCCACTGGAACGCTAAAATTTGTTCCTTCAATTAATCGTATTCTCGACCTGTTCTTTTTGTCTTGTTTGATAAGCTCTGTTTTTACGAAGTCAATTGCTTCGACTTTATCCTTTCCTGTGAACTTAAGGGGAATAACCAGATATTCAATCCTTACTCCTTCGCGTGATGCCATTTCCATCTCCTCGATGTTTCCCGGCATCTCTTTTTTATTCCTTCTGTAGTAAACAGTTACCTCATTTGCACCACACCTAATAGCACACCTTGCTGCATCGAAAGCTGAGTTACCACCACCAATTACTGCAACCCTCCCACTGAGCATTCTTGGATTTCCCTTATTCGTATCATTCAAAATATCTATGGCTTTATAGATACCTTTTAATTCTTTACCCGGGATATTAATGCCTCGACTTTTTGAACAACCTGCTGAAATTATAAGTGCAGAATGTTTTTCTTGCAAGGTTGAAAATGAAATGTCTTTACCTATTGTTTGAGCTGTTTTTATTGTTACACCCATCTCTCGAATAAAATCAATCTCCCTTTGAACAACATCCTTCGGTAATCTGAACTCCGGGATACCGTAAATAAGCAATCCTCCGGGTTCCATTTCCCTTTCATATAGAGTAACAGGATAAGCCTTTCTCGCAAGAAAATATGCAGCACTTAGACCTGCAGGTCCAGCACCAATAATACCAATAGATTTCTCTATGCTATTTGTTTTTCTTATCTCTGCAGGTTCGGCTTTTCCGTAATCACTTGCTGACCTTTTGAGGAATTCGATGGCTATTGAACCACCCTTTTGTCTTAAAGAGCAGACTGTTTCACAGGGATGATAACATATTCTACCGCAAACAGAAGGAAAAGGCATTCTGTCCCTGATAATCTTGAGTGCATCATCAAACCTGCCTTCCATGATAAGTGCGATGTAAAGTCGTATGTCAATTCCAGTAGGGCATCGATTCTCACATGGAGCGGAACTCTTTGCAGGACCCTTGTAAGCATCAATGATGTTTATGCAATAGAATATGAAAAGACCTATAAAAACTCCAATAATACCGTAATTTAAGTGCCAGATATCAGTTAGAAACCATATCATAAGGAAGAAAATAGAGAAGAAAAAGATGCCTGCTACAATCCTCTTTCTTACAAACTGTCCAGAACCTGGAATGAAAGCGGAGAGGACAGAAGCAATTCTTCGTTTCTTTTTTTCTTTTTCCCTTTCAATATCTATTTCAAGCATACTTCAATATACTATTCTATAATATCTTTGTCAAACAAAAAGAATGTCATTGCGAGCCCCGTTAAATACCATTATTTGCAGAATTTCTTCCTATTTAACGGGGCGAGTATTCTTCCATTTACAAATTTTGGCAACGAACTTCGTTTATTTCGTTAGTTTGTCACTGCGAATTCACTTTCATATTCTCTTATGAAGCAATCTTATCTGTTAATCAATCAAACCAATTCAAGTAATCTAACTAATGAGACAATTTGTTCTTCGTACATCATCCATCTTATATCCCTTATTCTCTCCCTTTATATTTTCTTCTCCTTCCACTTACCTTTTATAAACCATCCTGACATTATTCCACCCTGAACAACATCTGAGATGGCTATACCGAACCAGATGCCAGGTGTTCCCCACATTTTTTCAAGAAGTATAGCTAAAGGTATTCTAAATAGAAGAAGTGAGAATCCGGTTATTAACATAGGGGAGAGGGTATCGCCAGCACCATTGAATGATCTTCCTATGACCAAAGAGAGGGCGATAAAGACAAGCGTCAAAGAGAGTATCCTTAGAAATTGAATACCTACCCTTACTACTTCAGGGTTTGTGTTAAAGATTTTTATAATAGAGGGTGCAAAAATTAAGAGGAGAATTGCAAGGATTCCCATTAATATTTCATATAGACCGGTGGTTGTCCAAGCGCTTTGTGCTGCCCTCCCTGGTTTATTGGCACCAAGGTTCTGTCCTACCAGTATTGCAGAAGCCTGGGCAAACCCAAATCCAGGCATCATTGCTGCCAACCGTAATCGCATGCATATACCGTATGCCGCTATGGTAAAAGTCCCATAGATGGCTACAATTCTTAACAGAATAAGCATTGATATGTTTCTCACTAATACCTGAAGTGAACCAAAGAAACCTATCTTTATAATCCTCCACATCATTCGGATATCTAGTGTAAAGTCTTTTGGTTTAAGGTGAAAGTAAGAATGTCCTTTAATGAAAATATTGATAAGAAGTAGCATACCAATACCTCTTGCAATGACCGTAGCCAGCGCTGAGCCGGCAACTCCCATCTTTGGAAAAATCCATATTCCAAAGATTAGTAAAGGGTCAAGTATTATATTGAGCACGGTTGAGAAAATAAGCACTTTCATTGGCGTTAATGCATCACCTGCACCTCTTAATGTAGAAGTTAGAGAGAAGGTGATAAAAATTGTAAACGAACCTACAGAGATAATCTTAAAATATTGACTTCCTAAACCAACAACATTCCCTTTTGCTCCTAACAGTTGTATTACCGGTGTAGCGAGAAAATACCCACCTATTCCCATAATTACCGAAGCAGTAATTGCTAGGAATATTGTCTGAACAACAACATTATCCGCAGTTTTGAAATCCTTTGCACCGAAGAATCTGGAAATAAGGGCAACAGTTCCTGTTGTTATTCCTATAGCTATAGTAAATATTATTCCCATCATCATACCGCACATAGAAACAGCAGCTATAGCAGAAGGTCCCAATTTACCTACAAATATCATATCTACTATGTTGAACAAATCCCAGAGTGCACTCGTTACCACTGTAGGTAGTGCCAGAAACCATATGTTTCTTATGATATTACCTTCTGTGAGGTCTCGTCTTATTTGCATACTCCTATTTACCATAATAATGGATAAAAATCAAACCTTTTTATCCACGGGTAGCGGGGCCAGTCTGAAAACTGAAAATAGACTCATTCCAATTCTATTCTTTACATTTCCTTCCATT
>SOIS01000246.1 GCA_004375965.1 Candidatus Cloacimonadota bacterium
ATTGACAGTAATTACACTATTCCTCTTGAGGAAGCAGATTTGAAACGAGTCTCCAATGACACTCCACTAACAGAGGCTGAGATTTTAGCAGGGACATACAAGGGTTGGTATATCGTCTTCACAGATTATAACAACACGGATCAATGGTCAGGTTCCTGGTTATTAAGATATGGAGAGAAAGTAACATCATACCCTACTGTGCTCATGGATACCCTTATCTTTACAACATTCCAGCCTTTCGACATACAAGATCCCTGTGTTTCAGCAAGTGGCATTGCACGGCTTTACAAGATGTACTATAAAACAGGGTCTTATGCAATCGCTGGGCCTTCTGAAATCATAGGTACAGGACTCCCTCAGGCACCTCGATATTCCTTTGACATAAGTGGAGAAGGGCTCCAGATAATAACCCTACCAGGCGAGGTATTTGTACAAGCAACACAGAGCCTTGGTATAAGGAGAAAACTCTTATGGTGGCACGAAACACGCTGATTTTCGTAATTCTCTTTTTGTATGCTGGATGCAAAGGTACAGGTGGCGATTCACCTCGCATTCTAAAAGCCAGGTTCCTTAACAAAAAATATACTGTTGAAGAACCTGTTAGGGCGAGTGCAACCATAATATCATCTTTACCTGCATCTATATCATACAGATGGACTGTGAATGGTATATTGGTTCCCTATATTAAAACTGCTAAACTTCCAACTGGTTATTTTAATAAAAAAGATAACGTTGTATGTGAGATACGTGTGACAGACTCTCTTGGAAGGGAATCAAAACCTTACAAACTTGGACCTGTAACAATAGAAAATTCACTCCCGGAGATTATCTGGGCTGACTTTTCTCTAACAGATGATATTTATAAAGGGATTGATCTATCCATCATTGTTCAAACTAAGGATATAGATGATGATGTTGTTACTATAAGATATACCTGGTATCTGGATAATAAATTTTTAAGTAACGATTCTGTGCTTGACGGTCAACTTCTCAAAGCAGGTAAGAATGTAAGGGTAGAACTTGTTCCGTATGACGGGGATACAGTTGGAGAAAGTTTTGAAATCACAAGACCTATAATTGTTCAGAATCTGCCTCCTAAAGTTATTGGCACGCTTATTCCTGTTATGAATGATAGTCTCATCACCTGTAAGATTGATGTAGAAGACCCGGATGGTGACCAGGTCTCCTATGTTATCGAGGAAGGACCTCCTGGTATGACTATCGACAATACGGGTAGAATTCAATGGAAGCGTCCGGAAACCCTCAGGGACACTACATACAATATTGTTGTCATGGTTACTGATTCCAGAGGTGCAGGAGAAAGGATTAAACTCCCACTTAAGATAACCAAAAGTCTAATTCAATAATTCGGAATTTGGTATTTCAGGAATAAATTCTGAAAACGAAGAAACTTTGTAGGGGCGTTCAATTGAACACCCCTACTTCGTTGGTAGTATGAACCGAGGAATCAAAAAACATGTGAGCCATCCTGGTGCCGTTTCAAAGGGAATGGTAACCAAAGGTTTTAGTTTTCCGCTTTTATTTGCTTCTCACATGTATGGTAGCATTGAGTCCCCCTGAAACTCACTTCCATCTCAAGTTTGCAAGCCATCTTGACAAGTTTGTAGCCTCCGCCCTCCAAAGGTTCATATGTAAGTTTGATAGTTGCCGGTTTATCAAACTCTGGACACATTATATTCTTTGTTCTTTCAATCTTTTCCGACATTTAACCTCCTCATCTTTCTATATCTATACTATATATAATATAAGAAACAAAAGGTCAAGGAAAAAATCTTTTCAAGTATAGACTTAAGACATGAGACCAAAGACATAAGACTTTTTCAAGGAATTAACAAACTGTCTTTCCCTTTTCTAAATTTCCTGAACGAAATCTAAAATTTCTGTCTTATCTCTATTATGTTTTTTTTCTATCTTTCATCTTCCATTGCTTATTAATCTTCTTTCATTCTGAGGTCTCTGGTCTTAAGTCTGTTGTCTTAGGTCTGAATTGAGTTCATAGCTCCATTCTCCTCAGGCTTTTCATCCCTGCTTTAAGGGGAAGAATAGAGAAAAGGAAACTAACCAGTATAAACATGAATATGTAAAAGATAAAACCTTTAATCTGAAATGGTTGTTGTTGGAATTGTAATGAGATAAATCTGCGTGTTGGTACTGCTATAATAATGGTTGAAACAGCAATGTAGAAGAGACTTAAGATTGCAGTAAGAACCCCACCACCACCTGCTGCAATTTTACTTGGATTTGATTCAGTAAAATCGGGGAATAGTGCTCCAAACCCTATTGATATGGAAACGATTGTCAGTGTGTAAACCGTTGTTATACCAGCACAGATTAATGTGAAGAGAAAGGTACTTTTTAAGAAGATGTTGGAACAGATAATAATAAACTCTGCAAGAAGCCAGTTCGGGACAAAACTTATGAGAAACTTCTCATTGAAGAATTCCCTCAGTTTAATCGGGGAAGAAAAGAGAAATCCAATGGATTTGCCCTCAAGGCTTATAGCTGGGTAAACAAATCTTGTAGAGAGGGTAGCAATAATGTACCCTGTAAACCCAAGATTTATAAATGAAATGATTGCAAGCCAATATGGTGTGCTAAAATAATAGGGTGTCCTTTTCAGGCTTACTATGTATGTTAATAGCAGAACAAAGAAGATAAGTGCTTGCCCCCATTGTGAAGGAAGTCTTGTAAACATCCGTACATCCTTTACAATAAGGGATGAAACCCCATTAGGGATTTTAATTGTGCGTAAGAAATTAAAAAGATGATTTAAAAACCGTCTCTTATTGCCGGATGCAAACGATTCAAAAGATTTATTCCATCCTCTTCTATAAAGTCCTAAAGCAACCACATATGAAAGCATAACTGTGAAAAGAGCAGTAGTAAAAAGCAGCAGGAGGAAACGGTTTGCTGAAGAACTGAAAGGGTCGCTCAAAAATCTCACAAGATGGTCCGATGGCAGGAACTTGTTTTCTATTCTCAGTTGCTCTACATAGGCATTTATCTCATTAATATCCTCGGTAAAAGGAACGCGTAAAATTGTAGGTTTCGTCAGGAAAAAAAAGATAAGTAAAAAAGTAAGGAATATTATAATTAAATAAGTTACCCGCCGTCTCGTTATATTACCCATCATATTTACCAGTAAGATGAGAACTATCACCCCAACTGCAGAAGGTATTAGAATAAATAGAACTAAGGCAATGATGGATAACGGATAAAAGCCGGGAGGGTAGTTCCGGGATAATCCAAAAGCCCAGGTAAAAGGAATTGCAGCAATCATTGTTGCCCAGGAGCAATAGAATGTATTTTCAAAAAACTTTGAAAGAAATATTTTCTCTACTGGAAGAGGCAGTGACATAAGAAACTCTACCTCTTTTGATCTGAAAAATGTTGAAAGTGCAGTAATGACACTGGAGAGAAAAATCATGGTAAGAAAGATAAGAAAAGTAAGGCTTATTATCCTTTTCGCGAGGATAGGACCAATTATCTCAAGCGTTTCAAGATAATGAAATATCCTGTAAAAGAATATGCCGCCGCCTGAAAGGAAGACAAATATTACAAAAAAATAACTTGAAAGACGTACAAGATTCTGTGGTTTTAGGGCAAAGATAGCTCTCAAAGCTGTTTTAATACGGGTAATCAGTAATGTAAGCACTATTTAGTTATTGGTCATTAAGTTATCCGGTTATTTTGAGAGAAAGCGTCATTGCGAATAAACTTCCATTCTCACTGTTGAAGCAATCATATGCCTTCCATTGTCATTGCGAGTCCCTCTTCTTGCTCAACCTTTGCGAAGCAATCTCATACTCGCTTACTGTCAATATGAGATTGCCGCGCCTGCTTTCGGCAGGCTCGCAATGACAGCATTTCTTGTGTCATTGCGAGTATTCTTTCATATTCGCTCCCGAAACAATCTCATTATCACTTAAACTATTGAACTTTTCGAACCTTAAACCTTTCCAACTTTTTCTTCTTTGCTGCGTCTACTGCATTTCCTCCGTCTGTCTTCTTTCTTCTTCCTACTGCTTACTCCATACTCCCTACTGTGTTTTTTCTGTCTTCTGCCTACTGTCCTTGCTCTGCTTCAATGATCTGCTTGATAGCACAGTACTCGCCACACATCGTACAAACATTCTCTTCGCCTATCTCACTCGATTCTCTCTGTTCTCTGGCTTTCTCACTATCCAAGCTGAGTTCTATCTGCTCTTTCCAGTTCAGTCTCTTCCTACTATCAGCCATTTTCCTATCCCACTCCCTATCTTTACCCCTCACAATATTAGTAGCATGGGCAGCAATCTTTGAAGCGATAACACCGAGTTTTACATCGCTTGTATCTGGCAGTTTTAGATGTTCGGAGGGCGTTACATAGCAAAGAAAATCTGCACCATAAAGAGCTGCGAGGGCACCACCTATTGCTCCAGTTATATGGTCATATCCTGGTGCAATATCTGTAACAATTGGACCAAGCACATAAAAAGGTGCACCGTGGCAGAGTTTCTTCTCAAGAAGGACATTTGCCTCTATCTCATTGAGAGGGATATGTCCTGGACCCTCAATTATAACCTGAACGCCAGCATCCCATGCCCTCTGGGCAAGTTCTCCAAGGCTTATCAATTCCTGAATCTGTCCCCTATCAGTTGAATCAAGAACTGCTCCTGGTCTCATACCGTCTCCAATGCTGATAGTTACATCGTATTCTTTCAGAATACTTAAAATTTCATCGTAATAGGTGTACAAAGGATTCTCCTCCCTGTTTTTCTTCATCCATTTCACAAGAAATGCACCCCCACGACTTACAATATCAAGTAATCTTCCCTCTGTTTCCATATTATTAACTGCTTCCAGTGTTATCCCTGAATGTATTGTCATAAAATCAACTCCGTCTTCTGCCTGTTCTCTGAGAACATCTAAGAAATCATCAATCTTCATTTCCTCGATGTTCTTTTTCTTTCTCGAGAGTTCAAAGCCTACCTGGTAGATTGGAACAGTCCCTACCATTACAGCCGATTTATTTATAATCTCTTTTCTAACTCTTTTCAATATACTCCCAAGACTTAGGTCCATAACTGAATCCGTTCCAAATTCCAAGGCAACCTCTAACTTCTCTATCTCTTCCTTAAGATCCATATGATACGGGGATGTGCCTATATTTGCGTTTATCTTGACCTTCAAACCTTTTCCAATACCCTTTATATTTTTCAATGAGGTATGCTTCTTGTTAAAAGGTATTACAATGGTTCCATCAGCAATCCCCTTCATAAGATACTCAGGAGAATGATTCTCCTCTTTTGCAACAATCTTCATTTCATCAGTTATTATACCCCGTGCTGCCTTTTCCTTTATTGTTTCCATTCTTATCACCTTCCTTTTTCCCCTTTTCTAAAAATTCTATAGAGTCTCTTTACAGCAGTTCCTGGTACTTTTGCATCACTTACGTAACTTATAACCGCTGCAAAATCAGCTCCTGCAGAAGATACCTCCATTATATTTTTATCGTTTATCCCTCCAATAGCAACTATAGGAATATTTACTTCTTTTCTTAGTTTTCTAAGTTTCTCTATCCCCTGGACAACTTCATTGGACTTTGATGCAGTCCTGAATATACTGCCAAACGCAATATAGTCTGCTCCATCCTCTTGTGCCTTTTTTGCCTCATTAATCGAGTGTGTAGATACACCAATGGTATATGAATAGCCTGTAAGTTTCCTTGCATCCTTAACCGAAATGTCATCCTGTCCAATATGGACACCGTCAGCATCTACTGCCATTGCAATATCCACCCGGTCATTAACGATAAATGGAAATCCCACTTTTTTTGTAATGGTTCTTATGGACCGCGCCACTTTTATCAGCTCGGATGCAGGAAGACTTTTGCTCCTCAGTTGCACGGCAGAGACCGGTGTATCAACAATGGCTTTTACGATCCTTACTATTTTCTTTTTATCCCTGTCGGGAAGGACGACATAGATACCTTCCTTTTTTAGCCCCTTTTTTGTATAGAGCAGTTCCTGAATATCTTTCTCAATGGAATAGAGATTAAATCTCACATTTTTTGTTCTCTGAGCCTTCTTCACAGAAAAAACCTTACTCACCTCTTCCAGCGACCGTAATGATTCCTCCACTCTTTTTACATTATGTGTAAAAATCTCAAAAAGGTTCTTTCTTTTATCCTCAAATCTCGATGGACCTCTTCCAACATCACCCTTAACATCCCTCTCAATAATAACAAAATTTACTTCCTCGGAAAAAATCTCCCTTAATCTATGCCTTTCTCCCTTTATCCTGAGAGTAAGTTCCTTATCGTTGTAAGCAAAACGGACAATATCCTCAAGAATACGAAGCCCTTCACATGCCCTGTTTAGATTTGCATCAATAATTCTCTTAACACCTTTTTCTATCATTATTTTATCCTATTGCAGGTTACTTACTCCTTATTACCTACTATTTTTTGAACACAGATTTACATATCGTTATTGAGTTATTAAGTCATAAAATTATTGCTTCAAAAAGGTGTCATTGCGAATACACTTCCATACTCACTGTTGAAGCAATCATATGCCTTCCATTGTCATTGCGAGTCCCTCTTCTTGCTCAACCTTTGCGAAGCAATCTCATACTAGTTACTGTCAATATGAGATTGCCACGCCTGCCTTCGGCAGGCTCGC
>SOIS01000079.1 GCA_004375965.1 Candidatus Cloacimonadota bacterium
CTTTAAGATCATTTTCTGCAAATGTAAGAGCATCGTTATAATCTTGAATAAAAAGTGGTGTCTTAACGGCTTCTCCTTTTATATTCATCAAATCCCTATGAGCGAATCCATGGGCGGTATCATACCTTGCAACAGGATACCATTTTTCTTCAATCATTGTCTCATATTGAATGCGGAAGTAGACAATCTTCCCTCTTCCTCTAATATGCTTGTGCCTATATCTATCAGACAAGCCAAGTCGTATAACAAATTCAGTTTCGTGCTTCATTGCCAATTATCAACATCGATGTATCCGAATCTTTATGCGTGAGCATTTGAGTTCTCGTGGATACGTTGACAGATAGATGCGTATATGCGACTAGAGATTTCGTGTTCCAACAATGTCCATTTGTTCTCAACCACTCAATTATGGGTGCAAATACCCACCAAGAGACTTCTTCAAGATAAATACTTGCCTTCTTATGAATACTATTTATACCATAACTCCAGATCTTCATTTCTAAACCACTCTTTTTAACTCACAGATAACTCTTTATTCTTCCCGGCCATTGAAGTAGGAACCTAATGCTTTCAGCTCCGCTTCCAATTGAGAAGCAAATCGCTCAATATCTAAAGCTTCTATAAAGAAATTTAACGCGGGTCCACAACCACCGTAAAAGTGATTTACTTGATTAGGGTAATCAATCCACACATTCACATTAAATGGACTGGACAGATCGGTAGCACCTGTTTTTGCCCGCATTTTGCTTATTGAGGAAACAATAACTGAGGCTTTGCTATCAGTGATTTTACAAATACTCAATTCAAAGTCTGGTTCAATCGGATGAAATACCATCCTATCCTTCTTACCATGTGCCAATCGCCGAAGGTCCTCGATCAAATGCTTTATATCCTCTAGAATAAGGGTAGTATCCTTTTCGCTCTGATACAGGACACCATTACCTACTCGCAAGCTCATACAATACTCTACCCACAAGGTATAGGGTTCACCCAATGCCACTGTCTTTATATCAGAATTCCTGTTCTTTTCAGATGTGTACTGCTCCCAGCGGAGAAATTTTAGATCAAACACACATGGATATCTGGTATTATGCGTTAAGGTAGCCATTTATTAGTACCCAGAATAACCTTCATTGTGCCATTTTTAGGATCTCTCTTACCTCTTCATCCACTTGTAAACAGAGTAAATTCTTTTTATATGCCTTACCTTATTATACGGAACTTGTGAATAGCAGGATATCCTACCCAAATGAAAGTAAATATTTTATGGGGAAACTAATTTATTAATTTCATCGTCGGTTATTCCAAGTTGCTTAAAAACCATCAGGCTATACTCTGGAGGTAGCTCTTTCTTGCTTTCCAACACAGGAGCTTTCAGTAGTTTTCCCCCTACTTCTCTCTTATAGATAATATGATCACCCCTGCCCTCTCTATCAAAAACTGCTCCGGCTTGCTCCAGTAACTTTATTAACTTCTTACTGGACATAGAAGGAATCTTGCTTCTTTTAGCCATAAGCAAGAACCTTTAATTTAGGGATCTTTTCTACCTTAACAGGCTCTTCACCTTCGGAAAGAAACTCATGAAGTAAGTCTAGAGGAACAGGCCTTTCAAGAGGCATTTCTTCTTCAATAGAATCGATGTAAGAATTGATAGCATCCCTTATATTAGCTATAGCCTCTTCCCTATTTCCTCCACAACTTACTACCATTAGCTCCAGACAAAGTGACACGTACTGATTTCCAGATTTTTTTAAAACAATTGTATACTCCTCTCGACTAAACATCTAATCCTCCTTATTTCTTAGGCTCTATGTCCGAAGTCCGAAAGAGAGTCCAATGTCCTAAGGATTTTGCAAAGTTGGCATAAAGTTGGCAATTATGCAAGTTCGTAATATACACCTCTTTTTTGACCTCTTCTAACAATAATCTTTTTGGCAATTAAACCATTTAAATCTTTTCTTAAGGTTTCTCTATTTACACCAGGACATAAGTTTGTTGAGTTTGTTGAGTTTATTGAGTTTGTTGAGTTTGTTGAGTTTGTTGAGTTTAACCCTT
>SOIS01000028.1 GCA_004375965.1 Candidatus Cloacimonadota bacterium
ATTTTTCCATTTTTCTATTTATCTGATATTCTGATACTCTGATTATCTATTATTAATTACATTCTGAATATTCCAAATCTGTGCTCTGGGATGGGCATATTAAGTGATGTTTCAAGACAGAGGCCAAGTACTTTTCTCGTATCAATGTGGTCAATTATTCCATCGTCCCATAGCCGAGCTGTTGAATAGTATGCACTCGATTCTTCCTCGTACCTTTTCAGGATAGGCTCTTTGATCTTATCTATTTCCTGTTTTGATAATTTCTTCCCCTGTTTCTGTAGCTGTCTGACCTTTACAGTTGCAAGAACACCTGCTGCCTGTTCACCGCCCATAACACAGATTTTTGAGTTTGGCCACATCCATAAGAATCGCGGAAAGTATCCTCTACCGCACATTGCATAGTTACCAGCACCGTATGAGCCTCCCACAATAACCGTAAATTTGGGGACGTCGGCATTTGCAACCGCATGAACCATCTTCGCACCATCCTTTGCAATTCCTTTGTGCTCATACTGCTTTCCCACAATAAACCCTGTAATATTCTGGAGAAAAATTATTGGGATTTTTCTTATCGCACACAGCGAAATAAAATGTGCACCTTTTAGTGATGATTCACTAAAGAGCACACCGTTGTTTGAGAGGATACCTACAAGGTATCCAAAAAGTCTTGCAAAACCACAAATGAGTGTTTGACCATACAACTCCTTGAACTCATGAAATCTGCTTCCGTCAAAAATTCTAGCGATAACCTCTCTGATGTCAAATTGTTTTCTCAGGTCTTGAGGTACTATTCCATATATCTCTTCAAGGTCATAGTACGGGTCCTCTGGCTCAATTCTATCAAGCGGATACTTTTCCCTTTTTGGAATATTTGCAACGATGTCCTGGGCAAGTTTAATAGCATGTTCATCATTTAATGCATAATAATCAGTTACACCGGAAATCCTTGAATGGACATCTGCACCTCCAAGGTCCTCGGCACTAACTTCCTCTCCAGTCGCTGCCTTGACAAGCGGAGGTCCACCGATAAAGATTGTTCCTTGTTGTTTTACGATAATTGCTTCATCGCTCATTGCGGGAACATAGGCTCCTCCAGCCGTACTTGAACCCATCACCACTGCAATCTGTAAAATATCCATAGCAGACATTCGAGCCTGGTTATAGAATATCCTTCCGAAATGTTCCTTATCAGGGAATGTCTCTGATTGAAAAGGGAGGAAGATACCACCTGAATCTACAAGATAGACACAAGGAAGGTGATTCTGCATTGCTATTTCCTGTGCTCGAATATGTTTCTTTATGGTGATTGGAAAATATGTTCCACCCTTCACAGTTGCGTCGTTTGCAACGATCATAACCTCTCTACCGCTTACCCTTCCGATGCCAGTTATTAGACCTGCACAGGGTGCTTCGTTGTTGTACATATCAATTGCAGCAAGCGAGCTTAACTCAAGAAATGGAGTATTTTTGTCGAGGAGAAGCTCAATTCTATCACGAACAAGTATCTTTCCTCTATCTGTATGTTTCTTTATTGCTCTTTCAGGACCGCCTTTTCTTACATCTTCGTATCGTTTCTTAAACTCTTTAAGTACTTCAAGATGATATTTTTTTCTTTCCTTAAATTCTTTATTTTTGACATTTACCCGTGTCTCTATCCTCTTCATAGTACTCCTTTTTGTTTTTCTGGGACTATTTTTCTCCTCAAGATCATCGTAACATCCATTGTATAGCCTATAAAGGGAATAAAGTCAAGTGAAAAATTTTTAATGACTGGGAATAGGAACAGAGATCGTGACCCACCCTTGCGGTTACCCTATGCCTCACCTGTTGCAAAAGTGGAATATAGTTAGAGAAAAGGTGACTGCCCCTTTTTTTATTCTGGTTTCGGAAGTTCCCCTGTTTTGAAAGTGAATTTATACGGTTCTACGGGGTTTCCACTTTTGTCCTTGAAATTATCAAAGTCAGGCAGATTTATCCAGATGAGATATTCTGTATTTGGTTCTAATTTTACAGGCAAGACATTCTTTGTGTTATTTTCAGTATAATAAGCATCACCTGTCGTTTCGGGAAAGTTTTTTCCACCTTCGTAACACCATGACCAGCTTTTATCCATCATCGGTTCATTGAATGTTACTGATATTTCTGTCATTGATGGACTAACATTAGTTAATCCATTTTGAGGATTTGTGCTGATTACTTTTGGTGCCACTGTATCCCTTTTACAACCTGATAACAACAACAATGGTAAAACTATTAGTAATAGAACTTTTTTCGGCATTTTTACCTCCTGTTTTACAGTTATGTAGTTTTTTATTCGAGAGACTCTAATGTATCTTTGCTAATCTTAAGTAGTTTCTTGCATTTATAAGCATCGTCAAAATCTCTAAACCTGAAGGAATTACGATAGGTTTCAGATAGAGTTTTATAGACCTAAAGAGAATAATGTTCTTTTAAATTCTAATAGCAATTTAAACACTTCATCTATTACCTCCTTTTCCTACAACTATTTCCCTTACCAGCCCATATTCGAACTATAAATGCGCATCTTTTATTTACTATATTTTTTCTCGGTTGTCAATTTTTATTTAACATACACTTTTACTTTAATTTAATATAAAAATTGCAACTCTTTTTTTAGCCTGACTTCCTATACTTGACCTTTGATATTTGTAAATTATCCATGATAAAACCCCCAAATAGAAATGTTTACTTTGGTGTTGGGTAAATCTTTGTAGAAAAAAGATTTCTCTTGACATTTTACTATAAAAGAATTATATTTAATTAATGTTAGTATAAATAATCTTTAAAACTTTGAAAGGAGTGTGATAAGATGGTTTTAGTATATCTTGTAATAGGATTCTTTGTTCTCATACTTCTTGCCAGCGCCATAAAGATCCTTCAGGAATATGAAAGAGGTGTTGTTTTCAGGCTTGGACGACTTGTTGGTGTTAGAGGGCCAGGGCTTGTTATCATAGTTCCCTTAATTGATAGACTTCTTCGTGTTAGTCTCAGGGTAGTCACCCTTGATGTGCCGGCACAGGATGTGATAACAAAGGATAATGTCTCAATAAAAGTAAATGCGGTTGTTTACTTCAGGGTAATAAATGCAGATAAGGCAATCATTGAGATAGAGGATTTTCTATATGCGACCTCTCAGATTGCACAGACAACTCTTAGAAGTGTTCTCGGTGAGATAGAGCTCGATGATCTTCTTACCAAGAGGGAAAAGATTAATCAAAGACTTCAGCAGATAATAGATAAGGCAACAGACCCCTGGGGTATAAAGGTTTCTACTGTTGAAGTCAAACACATAGACCTTCCTACTGAGATGCAGCGTGCAATAGCCAGGCAGGCAGAGGCAGAGAGAGATAGAAGGGCTAAAGTTATACATGCAGAAGGTGAACTTCAGGCATCAGAGAAACTCACTGCAGCTGCAAAAACTCTTTCAAGAGAACCGATCTCAGTGACATTAAGATACCTTCAGACCCTCTCAGATATTGCTACTGAGAATAATTCAACGACACTCTTTCCTATACCAATAGATCTTTTCAAGCCAATAATAGAGGCATTTGAAAAGAAAAAGTAAAAACTAAGTAGCCGAGCAGTTGATTAATTTGACCTGAAAGAAAATAGTTTGTGAAAAAATTTGAAAAAGAATATAACGGATATCAATAACATCCGGTAAAGTTTATATTAAAGTGTAATCCATTATACCCGGGGGAGATATGGAGATTATTTATTATGGACATGCAGCATTTCTTCTCAAAGGTTCAAAGATAGTTTTTATTGACCCGTATCTCACAGACAACCCGTCTTCCACAATATCACCACAAGATATACATGAATGTGATGTAGTAATTGTAACACATGACCATGGTGACCATCTCGGAGATGCTTTTGACATCTGTAAGAATACGGGTGCTATCTTTGTCTCCCAGCATGAACTTGCTTGTATAGCACAGGAGAAGGGATTAAAAGCGGAAGGGATGAATATTGGTGGAACAATTCCGGTTAATGGAATAGATATTCATATGACCCATGCTCTGCATACAACAGAGACAGGTCATCCAACAGGTGTTATTGTAACAATGGATGACCACTCAATCTATCACGCAGGAGATACAGGTTTATTTTCTGATATGAAACTGATAAGTGAAATGTATCACCCTGAAGTGTCTTTGCTTCCAATAGGGGACAGGTATACTATGGGTATAACCGAGGCAGTAAAAGCAGTAGAATTTCTTAATCCAACGTATGTTATACCAATGCATTATGGAACATTCCCTCTTATAGAGACAAACCCTGAAGAGTTAAAAAAGAGAGTAGGGGAGATGGCAAAGGTAGTTATTCTCAAACCTGGAGAAAAGTTTGAACTGTAACAACCAATTCTTTAAGATAGTTTTATTAGTTTCTCTTTTTGTTCTCTTCACCTCGCCGCATCTCTTTTCAGAAGAAAATATTCAGTTCAAGAGTGATTATGCCATTTTTGTAATAGACCCTCAAAGACCTGATATTTATATTACGCTTTTCATACCATATAATCAGTTAAATTTCGTAATTGTCGATACACTTTTTAAAGCAGAGGTTTACATATCTGCAATACTTTACAGTGGGGGCAAACAAAAAGGTGGCGATATCTGGAGAAGGAAGGTTTTGTTAAAAGATATTGAACAGACATACTCAAATAAGAAAGGCGTTGTGTGGACCTTTAATTTAGGATTTTACCCTGGTACGTTTGATCTTCATATCAAAGTAAAAGATATTTACTCAGCGAGAGAGGGAAAGAAGATAGAGAAAATTGAGGTAACAGATGTAAAAAAAGAACCTCTGTGGGTAAGTAAACCTGCGTTTTTCCAGAGGAAGGAAGGGGAGAAAAAGGAATGGTTGATCTCAGGAGATTTGAATGTGGAGCTTGATTCTGTTTATTCTCTTGTCGAAGTAGTTTCAGATACTGCAAGTAATGATAGTTTTCTAATCAGATATAAAGCAATTGATGAAAAGGGAGATAGTGTCTTGAAAATTAATAAATATATTGAAATGGATTCTGTTATTAAAAATGAAATTTTTATGTTTCCAGTTAAAGAATTCAAGGAAGGAGATTATTCCATTCTTGTTGAAGTTATCAAAGAAGGTAAAACCATTGCTCATAGCAAGAAAACAATAACCATAGCGTTCCCATTTTTTCTTTCAAAGAGTTATTATATTAGGGTTGAACAGATGTCATACATAACGAGCAATAAAGAGATGAATAAATTGAAAGAATCGCAACCCGAAAAGCGTGAGAAGGTTTGGAACGAATTTTGGTCAAAGAAAGACCCGATCCCTGAGACACCTGAGAATGAGACATCCGAAGAGTATTTCAAACGGGTCGATTATGCTAATGAATACTTTTCAACCTTTCAGTCAGGATGGAGAACCGATAGAGGAAGGATATACATAATTTATGGAGAACCGGATGAAATTGAGTATCATCCGTTTGACCTGGAATCACCACCGTATCAGATCTGGTATTACTATAATTTGGGAAAAAGATTTATCTTTGCTGATTTCAGTATGACAGGTGATTACAACCTGATAAGAGAAAGATGAAAATAAGCTTCAAGGTAATTTTTACTTTGTTAATTATTATTACAACACTCTCTGGTGAAGCAACATTTACATTTGATATAACAAGATTTTTTTGGAGTGATCAGATAACTGAAGTTGAGATTCACTATGCAATTCCTTATAATTTACTTTCATACAGAAATGAGGAGGGTAAATTAGAAGCTCCGTTCAAGGTAGATGTAAAATTTGAAAATCTTGATACAGGCGAATCACTTCATGATACCGTTAAACTGGTGAGCGTTATTCCAAGTTACAAAGAAGCAGAAGAGAGAAACCTATTAGCCCTTGAACAGTTTAAAGTATATTTTAAGCCAAGCAGATACAGAATAACAATGAATGTGGTGGATATAAATACAGGGAAAAAAATTACAAGAAGTGAACTTTTTTATATAGATTCGTTAAAAGAGAACCTTACGTTAAGCGATATAGAACTGGCTACATCGATAGAAATGGATACGACTACCGGAAAATTTACCAAAAATGGTCTTAAGGTAATTCCTAACCCATCAGGTATTTATGGTAAGGGGAGAGATAAGTTATATTTTTATGTTGAGGTTTACAATCTTAAGGATAATTCTATCCCCTATGAAATGAATTACATAGTACTTGACGAAGAAGGAAATATAGTTAATAACATTGGACCAAAGAAAAATAATAAGAGGGATAATATTACTATAGATATTGATGTTGGAGCATTGAACCTTGTTGCATTCAAGTCGGGTTTTTATACTCTAAAGATTGAAGTAAGGGATGGTGATATTTCTGCAACTAGTGAGAGGAATTTTCAGGTTCAAAAGGATGTTGTAAGTAAGAGGGAAAAACTTGCCTTTTTTACGAAGGAAGAAGAAAATTATTATGATAAGATAGAATATATTGCATCTAATAAAGAAATCTCTTTATACAAAACCCTTTCAGATTCAGGAAAACTTGAATTTTTGAAACGGTTCTGGATTAAACGGGACACGAATCCAGCAACCCCTGAAAATGAAGGCTTAATTGAATTTATTAATAGGCTAAAATATGTGGAAGATAAATTTTCTACCGTATTTAAACAAGGCTATTATACAGATAGGGGTAGAATCTATATAAAATATGGCCAGCCAGATATAGTAGAAACGTATCAATTTGAAATCGGTTATAAACCTTACGAGATTTGGGAGTACTATTCATACGGCGGATATAGATTCGTATTTTCTGATTTGGGTGGGGATGGTGAGTTTTGGCTTGTCTATTCAAGTACGCCAAGAGAGTCCTCGCTTCCAAATTGGAAGAAATATGTGCCATATGATACAGGGGGAATGTAAGGTGAATAGAAGGAAATCAGGTAATTCCCTTTCAATTTACCATTCCATTTAGTAACGAATACATAAACCACGGATGGCGTTGAGTCCAAGTCTCCGCTACTGCATTCCGCCCTTCCAAAAGAGTTGTTCTCTGTCTTGAAAGAGAGATACGTTTGGCAGAGTGTCAGAGATAGCGAAAAGAGAATTATATTTACTATTAACCCTCTGTGTACTCAAATCTTTTCTCAGTGATATCCCGTTAGATATGAAATTATTGAATGTAGTGATTTTGGTGTTTTCTTTTTTTCTTGACAATTATTAAATATTTTGTTATTTTATAGTTTAGAATAGTTTAATATTTTAACAAAACTGAAAAATGGATAAAGATATAGAAAAAGAAGATATATCGGATGAAAAAAGATTACTTGTTTTTCTCCTTGAATCAAATAATTTTGGAATTGAGTTAACGAAGATAAAGGAGATAACAGATTTGCTTCCTACTGCAAGATTACCAGGGGCACGTAATTTTGTTAAAGGACTTGGAAATCTAAGAGGAGAAATTCTCCCAATTGTAAGCCTTAGAGAGAGATTAAACATAGGTGGAGCAGAAAAAGGCAAACAGCTCATTATAATTATTGGAAAAAAGATAAATTACGGATTACTTGTTGATAGAATAGTGGGAATCTTTGAGGTAAAAACTGACGTTTCAAAATCTATAAGTTCGATTTTTTCAACTGATACGGAGATATCTTTTATGAAAGGTGTCAGTAAAGTTGACGAAAAAGATGTTATACTATTAGATTGTGAGAAACTAATTGAAATAAATGAATAGGAGGAGGTTTCAATGGCAGTTCATATATTGATAGTTGACGATGCCATCTTTATGAGGAAAATGATAGGTGATATACTTAGAAAAGAAGGTTATGAGATTTGTGGCGAAGCAGAGAATGGAATAGAGGCAATAAACAAATATAAGGAACTGCATCCCGACCTCGTTACAATGGATATTATTATGCCAGATATGAGTGGAATAGATGCTGTAGAGGAAATTGTAAATTATGATTCAAATGCAAAGATTCTGATAGTTAGTGCTATGGGACAACAATCCCTTGTTGTAGAAGCAATTCAGAAGGGCGCAAAGGACTATATTATAAAACCATTTCAGCCATCGAGGGTGCTTGAAGCAGTTGAAAGGGTATTGAAGACAAAACAATGAAAGAGGTAGATCTTTCAAAATATAAGGGAATTTTTAGAAGCGAAACAAAGGAGTATCTAACTCAACTGAACCAATATATAATTGGACTTGAGAAAGAGCCCAAAAAGAGTAATATAATAGATGCAATCTTTCGTAATTATCATACAATTAAAGGGATGGCCGGAACGATGGGATACAAACTCATTGAGAGTCTTGCACATTCCTTGGAAGATTTGCTCACCCTCGTTAGAAATGGAAGTTTGTCTGTTAATTCAGACACTATAGATCTTATGCTTGAAGGAACTGATAAGATTGAACAGTTGATAGAGAATCCTACAAAGGAAGATAGAGAGATTCAATCGTTGATAGAGAGAATCTCAGGTATAGGTAAAGGTAAGAAGTCAGTTAAAGAAGCAAAACCTCCCGAAACAATTACTAAAAAGGTTGTTTGTGAATTGATACTGGAAAAGAATACATCTTTTAAAGGAGCAAGGGCTGCAGTTTTAATTTCAAACATGGGAGAAATGGCAGAAATCATTGATTATTCTCCAGATAGATCTTCCATAGAGAGAGGGAATTTTGAAGATGTATTTTCTATTACAATTATTCCAAAAGTTACGATGGATAAAATCAAAGAATCACTTTCGAGGTATCCTGACGTTAAAGCTGTAAATTTTACGGATGTAGTTAAGATGTCAGCAATAACATCAGGAATCAGCAAAAAGAGTGATATTCGCGTCGAAATAAAAAAACTCGATAATCTACAAAACCTCTTATCAGAATTGGTGATTGCAAAAGATAGTCTTAAGGGATTTGTGAAATCAGCCGAAATTGAAAGTATTTTTAGTGAAACTGATAGAATATCTAATATAATTTCTGCCTTACAGGATGAAGTTGTCAAGATTCGTATGGTTCCTATCTGGCAGGTGTTCGAGAGATTTCCAAGGTTTGTTAGGGATAGAACAAAAGAGCTGGGAAAAGAGGTCAATTTTGAGATAAGAGGCAAAGATATAGAGCTTGATAGATCTATGCTGGAAAATCTTGCAGAACCGCTGCTTCATTTACTCCGAAATTCTATATATCATGGGATAGAGAGACCTGAGGAGAGAAAGAAATGTGGTAAATCACAGAAAGGTCAGCTTGTGCTTGAAGCAACGAGACAGAGAGGAATAATTCTAATTAAGGTTTATGACGATGGAAGGGGGATGGACACTCAAAAAATCCTTAGGAGAGCGATTGAGATGAATCTCGTAGCATCTGAGAAGGCGAGTAATTTGACAGAAAGGGAAATACTTAATTTCATTTTTATTAGCGGATTTTCTACCTCTAACATTGTTAACGAAGTTTCAGGCAGAGGGGTTGGATTGGATGTAGTGAAAACAAGTTTAAGAACACTAGGTGGAACATTTGATTTTAAGACAGAGATGAATAAGGGGACAACATTTATTCTTAAGGTTCCTTTAACAATGGCAATTATTAAGGCATTTCTTGTCAATATTGGAAAGGAAACATACGCAATCCCTCTTACTTTTGTTGAGGAGACTATCGAACTTAACCAGAAATTCATTAAATCCATCCATTCAAGAGAAATCTTTATTCTAAGAGATGAGGTTATACCCATTAAAAGACTCCGTAAGATTTTTGGATCTCAAAATGGAGATAAAAAGGAGGTATATCCTGTTGTGATAGTTAACGCTGAATCAAAAAAGGTAGCTCTCATTACAAGTGAGTTTCTTGAACATACAGATATTGTTGTAAAGACTCTTCCAAGAATCCATACAGATATTAAAGAATTTGCTGGCGTTACATTACTCAGTGATGGAAAGCCTGCTCTAATAATAGATGTGCCAAATATAGTTTAGTGTTGGAGAGAAGAAAATCAAATGAATTTAAAAAATTTAAGTGAAAGACAATTAGACAGTATTAAGGAGATTGCAAATATTGGTAGTGGTCACGCTGCTACAGCACTTTCTCAGTTAACAAAAAAGAAGGTGATGGTAAAAGTTCCAGAAGTAAAGATTCTTAAAGTTGAAGAACTACCATCGCTTTTTCCAGAGCCAGAAGAGATTGTTGTCGGGATACTGATAAATTTCCTTGGAGATATAACAGGCAGAATTCTTCTTATTTTTCCTAAGGATGAGACATCCTTAATAACGGATACCCTCCTTTCCAATGATGTTAAAAGCCAGGGAGTTTTCAATGAGTACGTACAATCTTACTTCAAGGAGATTGCAAATATTGTGATAGGTGCTTATTTAACAGCACTTGCAAACTTCCTTGGTTTCCTTATCCTCCCTTCTGTTCCTGCCCTTGCTGTTGATAATGCACTTGCAGTTTTGTCATCTGCACATCTTGATTTTAGTGAGGATAAAGACTATATTTTCTGTGTGGAAACCCTGTTTTTTTTCGAAGGCGGAACTACCAAACTTCACGGATACCTTTTGCTCTTACCTGATCCCGGCTCGCTTGAGGTAATTCTTAAGGCGTTTAACCTACTGTAAAATGAAAGAAAAGGTACATATTTCAGAAAGGGAAAAAGAAATTCTATTAGATTTTGCACACAAGATTGATCCTGCTGATGCTGGTGCACACAATAATCTTGCAGTTGTTTATTTTAATAAAGGTTTGTACAAAGAGGCTATAGAGGAGTTAAAAAAGGCACTTGAAATTGATACCAAATTTGTTCTTGCAAGGAATAACCTTGATATTATTGAAAGAAGGACCGGGGTTTTTGATGAAACAATCACAAAATGTCAACAAACCCTTAAAAATAACCCTGATGATTTTGATACACGATTTAAGCTTGCTGTTGCCTACAAAAATACAGGCAAATATCTCAATTCTATTCCAGAGTTTAAGAAAATAATTGAGAAAAGACCAGGAAATATTGATGCACATTTTCAGCTCGGTATAGTCTTTAGAACTCTCGGACTTTACGATGAAGCTCTTGATGAACTAAACACTGTCCTTAAAATAGAGGGTGCTGATGCATCTCCCCTTATACATGTAAATCTTGGAGAAGTTTTTTACAATAAGGGATTACTTGATAAGTCTATTACCGAGTTCAAAATAGCAATAAAAAAGGATAATAAGCTTGCAGAAGCCCATTTTCTTCTCGGCTTTGTTTATGGGGAAAAGGGCTTGTTCACTCAAGCCGTTGAAGAGACAAAGATAGCAATTAAACTAAATCCAAAGTTTGCAAGAACTCATCCGAATCTTGGTATTTCACCACCTGAGAAAATTGATATTATTAGGGTTAGAGAAGAAAAACAAGAAATCCTAGGTGTTCAACCCGATAGTTATCTTACCCATTTTAACCTCGGAATGGCATACAGAAATAAAAGTTTCTTTGATGATGCACTCAAGGAGTTTAAAAAAGCGGATGAGATTCAACCGGAGCAGGCTATAATTCATCAACAGATTGCTGAAGTCTATCTCCTTAAAGGAGAGAACGAGAAAGCTATAGAGGAGTATAAAAGGGTTCTTAAAATTGAACCAAATTCTCCGAAGGCGTGCAATGATCTCGGTGTAGCCTACCATAAATTAGGAAAACTACAGGAGGCTATCGATCGTTATAATAAGGCTATTGAAATTGATCGTAATTACGTTATGGCATACAATAACATCGCAGTTGCTTACTTCCATATTGGTGAAAAAGAAAAGGGTATTGAGAGCCTTAAAAGTGCTATTGCCCTCAATGAGATGTATCCAGATGCTTTTCTTAATCTTGGAATGATATATTTTCAGGAAGGAAGAAACGAAGAGGCAATGAGGGTTTTCAAAAAAATCTTTTCTATCAAAGAAGATTACCCTGTTGTCCATAATAATGTAGGAATTGTCTATCTTAGTCAGAAAAAATACGAGGAAGCAATTAGGGTTTTCAAAAAGGCGATTCAGCTTGACAAAAACTATGCGGAAGCTCATTACAATTTAAGTTTCACACTTTCACAGCTTGGTAGATATGATGAAGCACTTGAAGAAACTAAGAAGGCTCTCGAGATAGAACCATATTACACAAGCAATCGTTTTAAGCTTGGTGTAGACTTCTATGCTGATAATCTTGATCTTCTTGTCTCTAAAGACCTTTCTAAAGAGCTTTCATCATCGGAAGAGAATCTTTTTCTTATTGATATAGAGAAGGATGTGGAATTTTCCAATATATTTGACGTTGAGACAGAGGAAGAGAAGGTAATTATTTCAGAGAAAAACTATCTTGAACTTGCAAAAGAGAGTATTGATCGAGGAGACCGCAAAGAAGCAGAAAATTATCTAAGAGAACATCTTAGAAATAATGACAAGGATTTCGAAGCATTGAAACTTCTCGGTATCCTATATTATAATGGTGGACTCTGGGAAAAGGCTGTTTCGGTTTTTCAGAAAGCAAATGCGGTATCTCCAAATAATATTGAAATGTTATACGGGATAGCAAAATGTTATCGCGCAATGTCAAGGATCGAAGAAGCGGAAAAGCTTGTAAATGAGCTTCTTTCCCAAAGCCCTGAAAACTTTGAACTTCTTCTCTTTCTAAGTGAGCTTTATATTGAAGAAAGTAGATTCATGGATGCAGAAAACATACTTAATGAGTGTTATAAAAAAGAGCCAAAAGAATTAAAGGTCTTGATAAATTTTGCCAAACTTTGTGAGAGGGAAGGAAGAATAAAAGAAGCAATGTCATACCTTAATGATGCGAAAAAACTCTCGCCAGATTCACCTTCAATCCATTTTAACCTTGGCAAACTACTATTAAATAGTAGCCATTACGAAGAAGCACTGGATGAATACAACAAAGTTATTGAAATGAATGAGAACAATACCTCTGTTTACCGTTATCTTGGAATTTGTTATAAAGCATTATCAAAACCAGATCTTGCAATTTCTTCCTTCAAGATGGCAGTTGATGCCGATCCATTAAATAGTGAAGTATTCACAGAGATGGCAGAGATATATATAAACAATGAAGAATATATTAATGCAAGGGAAGCTCTTGAAAAGGCATTGAAGATCGAAAAAAATAACTCGAAAGCGATATATCTTAATGGTATCCTTGCAGCAAAGGAGGGTAACATTCTGGAGGCTATAAGGAAATGGGAAGAGGTTATAACTATTGACCCGAAAGGACACCTTGTAGAAGATGCAAAAAAAAGTATATATATTGCCCAAAATTGGGTAAAGATTCTTGAAAAGAGATAAGGTAGGAGGTAAATTTGCCTTTTGAAGGAACTATAGAAGAATTAAGTCTTTTTGATCTTTTTCAGCTTCTTTCCCTTAGCCTGAAGACAGGGACACTGAGTTTGAAAACTGATGAAGGGGGGATAAAGATTTTCTTTAAGGGGGGTCGAATAATTTCTATAAGAAAAGGAGATTTTATAAGAGAAAAAAAAGATGCTGAGGAGTTAATATTTTCCATCATTGATGCTAATAAAGGACATTTCTCTTTCAGTAACAGCCAAATGCCAGACGGACTAAAAGAAGATTTTACGTTAAGGATTGATAATCTTATTCTTGAAGCTTCAAGAAGAATTGATGAATTAGCAAAGATCAAACAGAACCTTCCTTCAAAAGAGACTGTGCTTATGCTTTCACCAAAAGCATCTGATGCTAACAGCCTTGATTTAACTACCAAGGATTGGGAGATTATCTCTTATATTGATGGAGTTCGAAATATTGGAGATATTATAGAGATAATAGGAAATGAATATGATACAAAAAAACACTTATATGGGTTGATGAAGGCTGGGTTACTTACAACAGTTGAAGAGGGTTATGAACAAGAAAAGGAAGAAATTTCAAAAGGTCCAAAGAAGATTCTTTTAGATACTGCACACGAGTTTTATTTAAATGGTGATTTTAAGGCTTCAAGCTCAATTTTTAAAAAGGTTATCTCATTATATCCAGAAGAGAAACAAACATTGTATAATCTTGCTCTCATAATGATAAGAACTGGCGATTTTGCCAAAGCAAAAGAAATCACAGGCAAACTTCTTCTTGATCCCGGAGAGCTTTCTCAGGAAAATGTTGGAGAGCTTGATAGTATCATAAACTCAATTTTAAAGTTTCTTGAATAATGGAAGAGAAGAAAAAAGAAAAATTAGAAAAAGCACCAAATTCCTTAATATTCGTTTCACTTGCCTCGATGTATCTTGATAATGGAATGGTAAATGAAGCTATTGATTTATGCAAGTCTGGTCTTGAGATAGAACCTCAGAATGAAGAAGCACATCTTGTCTTTGCAAAAGCAGAAATAGAAAAAGGTAATAAAGAAGATGCAAAGAAAAGACTGAAAGGAATCCTTGAGAGAAACCCTGAAAACACAGCAGCAAAAGAATTGTTAGAACAGATAGAAACAATAGTTTATAAAGAGCAAAAAGAGGAGGAGAAGGAGAAAGAAGAGAAGAAAGAGGAAGGAGAAAAAGGAGGAGAGAAAGAGAGGGAAGAAAAACTGACTCCTGAGGTAGTATCTTCCATTGTAGTTGAAGTAGAGAAAGAAGAGGTTATATCCAAAGAGAAGGAAGAAGAAAAATTGAGTGAACAAGATGAATCAGAAAAATTATTAGTTGAGAAAATTTACAAAATTAATCAGATAGAAGGTGTTATCAATTGTTTTTTTAGATTAAAGAATGGTAGGTTTATTAAAACCCCACAGTTAGTGGTGAATATTAATGATTTGCTGCCTTTACTTGATGGATTACTTGATTCTATTAAATCCGCAGCAAAGCAGTTGGATATGGGGAAATTGAAGTTAATCTTCATGGAGATAGAAAAGGGTGTTTTTTATATATTTGAGGAGGAAGACTATGATTGCTTTTTGCTCTCTCACAATTCGGACAATTTTGGTCTTGTTAAAGCAATCCTTCCTAAGTTATTAGCTAATACCTCTCATGGAGATGAATAAGGATTAAGGTATGATTGCAAACAAGAAAGTTGAAGAAGCACTTGATGAAATCTTAGAGATTGATAATGTAATTTCCATTACCATTTCCAGTTATGAGGGATTAGTTATTTTTGAAAAGGGTATGGAGACCGTAAACAAAAAGAAATTAATCGTAGAGATAGCAAAGATCGCAAAGAGTATTCAAGACCATCTTCCACACCAGATAAAAGAGGGTATTATATTATGTATATATTATGAGAAGTACGAACTATTGATAGGTTTTTTTGAAAACTTTATAATTTCTTCTCTATGTGAACGGAATGTAAATATGGGTTTTCTAAAGATTAAAATGAAAAAAATAATTTCTCAAATAAAGATTTCTCTATAGGTACTCCAACTAATTTGTAAGGTTGCAGAGTATGGTGGGGAGATTGGGAGTGTCGGAGAAACGGAGAGCAGATAAGTAAAAGTGTATGTTGGAGAAAGCAATGCCATTGGTGGAAAGAATAATTCTCTCAGAAGAAATATATGATAAACTCAATGATTACCTGAAAGATTTTATCAAACTATCATTGACGAAAGCAGCTTTTCTTATTACAAAAGGAGGTCAGTTGTTGAATCAGAGAGGTATCTCAAAAAAGAGTGGAAAGTTATTTTCAATTGTCTCTTTGATTTCAGGAATTTTCAGTTCTACGCAGAAACTCGCAATGCTCATTGGAGATACAGGATTTAAAAATTTCTTTCAGGGAGGTAAAAAATATTCTGTATATTATTCTTTACTTTTCGAGCCATTTGTTTTTGTCACAATTTTTGATGAGTATGCACTTCTTGGTGATGTCCAGTTAAGAGTTGAGGAACTCAAAGAGAACATTAAAAAAATGCTCGTAATGACTGTTAAGGGAGAGACAGAAAGCACATTTTTTATGTTAACATCACGTACATCAGAGGAGGCATTTACTGACCTTTTTGATTTCAATATCTAACCCCATTTCAGACAAAAGACCATAGACATAAGACCACAGACTTTATGTCTTTTACCTTATGCACTTTATCAAATTTAATATAAGATGAGAAAATTAAAGAGGTTTGACCCAAAATATATTTCTTGGATTTCAATAATTCTTGCACTACTGATGATTACTACATCATTTCTGGTTATTAAGAGAATTGAGTCGAGCATGCTTCAAATTCTCGAGAAAGAAGGATATGCACTTTTAGAAAGTTTAATAACAAGTAGCGAGAATAGTATTAAGGCAACAGATGTTGCTGAGCAAATGCTCGAGGATAGATTGCTTGGTAATGCAAAGGTGATTGACCAGATAGAAAAATTGCATAGAGAAAAACTACTTACAATCGCAAATGAGACTCATCTTAAAAGAATAGATATCTTTGATGGTAAAGGCACTCTTTTAATGACGAGTTCACTTTACAGTCAACAAGAAATTTCACCACCTTCTGCTCTTCAGTTTATCTTTTCCGAAAGAAGTAAAATAATGAGTTTTAAAACGGAAGATGGTGATTTTGCAGTTGCAATAAAAAGACTTAATTCTTATGATGTTATAGTGTGCTACGCTGATGCTAAGTATATTTATAATTTAAAACAATCAATAGGTATTGGAAATCTTATCCAGAAAGTTAGTAAGGAACCTGGAATTGAATATGTTCTTCTGCAAAACGAGGATGGTATTGTGTTTGCGACTAAAAATATAGAGAAGATGAAAAAAATCTCGAAGGATACGTTTTTGAAAAATGCCCTTATTTCCAACATTAAGGCGAGCAGGGAGTTTGATTTCGAAGGTAGGAATGTACTCGAAGTTGTTAAACCATTTTTCATTGAAAATAACCCATACGGAATTTTTAGACTCGGACTCTCACTTGAAGACTACAATTCTGTCTTACAGGGAACGAAAAGGCACATTGTTATTCTTTTATTACTTCTTTTCTTTATTGGTTTTGTCATAATTGGTTTCATCGTTACCAGTCAGAACTATAGACTCCTTAACGAATCATTCAGACAGATGGAGAGCTTTACAAAAAAGGTTATGGATGGTATAAATAGTGCGATTGTTTCAATAGATAAAGATTTAATCATTACATACATGAACAAAAGTACTAGTAGTATGTTTTCCTTTACAGAGGAGAGCCTGCTTGGGAAAAATTATAAGCTTTTTTTCTCATCTGATGAACTCCTGCTTGAAAAGACTCTATCTCTAAAAAGAAACATTGATGAGGTCGAAAAGGAGTATACACTTCCTTCCGGAAAGAGAATATACCTTGGAGTCACGACTTCTCTCTTGACCGGTGAGGGTGGAAGGATTGCTGGCGCAACTGGACTTATAAGAGACCTTACACTTATTAAAAAGTTAAAAAAGGACCTTGAGGAGAGAGAGAGATTAAAGACAATCAGTGATCTTGCTTCCGGCGTTGCACATGAGATAAGAAATCCTCTAAATGCGCTAAGACTCTCTATTGGAAAATTAAAGAGAGATGAAAAAAGAGATACAAATAAACTTTTGCAGATAATTACTGAAGAGTTAGGTCGTATCGAGACAACAGTAGAAGATTTTTTAAGTTTCACAAGACCTTTTAAGGTGAGACTTAGTGAGATAAACTTAAACCATATTCTCGATGAGATAATCTCTCTTATGGAAGAGAAAGCATTTACTAAGGGTATTGTAGTAAAGAAGGAATTCGAGGTTGTTCCTGTAATTAATGGTGATGAAACAGCGTTGAGAAGGGTGTTTATGAATATTATAGGAAACAGTGTTGATGCGACTAATGATGGGGGTGAAATAATAGTAAAAACATCATATAATACTAATCATGTTGAAATTAGTGTAAAGGATACAGGAATCGGGATTTCAAAAGAGGATATTACGAGGATTTTTGATCCTTACTTCTCAAAGAAAAAAGGCGGGACTGGACTCGGTATGAGCATTGCAAAAAGGATAGTAGAGTGTCATAAGGGTAAAATCAGTATTACAAGTGAGGTTGGAAAGGAAACCAAAGTTACAATTATACTGCCATTAACGGAGGAGAGAAGTCAGGAATCTGATGTCAGATAAAAGATGGCAGAAGAAAGGATAGTAAACAGTAAAGCAAGCAGTAGGTAGCCGCAGGCTTTAACATGAGTGGATTTAAGATAAAGATAGATGAAGCCAAATGACAAAGGGAGTAAATCAGAAATAAGAAGCTATGAAAATAGGATGGAGTAGCGAGACTTGTCTCGCTCCGTTTGATAATTTTATATCTAACGGGGTAAACATTAAGAGAAGCAGAGTAAGCTATGCTACCCCAGAATTGTATATGTCTTATGTCTAATGTCATAGGTCTGAATTAAAGAAATGATTAAAATATTGATTGTTGAAGATGAAAAGAATCAAAGAGAGCTGCTATCCTCATCCCTGAAGGATGATTATGATACGATTACTGCTGCATCTGGAAAAGAAGCATTTGAGATCTTTGAAGATGATAGAACCATTGGTATAATTATCTCTGATTTCAAGATGGATGATATGGATGGTATTGAACTCTTGAAGAGGGTTAAAAGGTGTGCCCCCGATGTTATCTTTATCCTTATAACTGCTTACGCTTCTGTTTCATCTGCTGTTACAGCATTGAAACTGGGTGCATACGATTATATTACAAAACCAATTGTGATTGAAAAATTAAAAGTGATACTTAAACGGGCGGTGGAAAGCTATTTTCTTCTCATTGAAAACCGTGAACTTAAAGAAAAACTCAAAATGCACTATTCCTTTGAAAAAATTATTACAAAAAGTCCGAGGATGAAGGAAATATTGAGTATCGTTTCAAGGGTCTCGCATTCAAAAACAACAGTGCTGATTACAGGTGAAAGCGGAACGGGGAAGGAGTTGATTGCACGGGCGATTTATAATGCAAGCGATAGAAATGATAGACCATTTATTCCGATAAACTGCTCTGCTATACCGGAAACTCTTTTAGAATCAGAACTCTTTGGTTATGAAAAAGGTGCTTTCACTGGCGCTGTAAAAACTAAAAAGGGAAAACTTGAGATTGCAGATAGGGGAACTGCTTTTTTTGATGAAGTAGGAGATGTTCCCCTTACTATTCAGGTAAAACTTCTCAGGTTTCTTCAATTTGGTGAGATAGTTCCTCTTGGCAGAGAGACGTCCTTACATGTTGATGTAAGAATTATATGTTCAACAAATAAGGACTTAAGGAAAAAGATAGAAGAAGGGATTTTCCGGGAAGATCTCTTTTACCGACTCAATGTTGTTGAAATTCATATACCACCTTTACGGGAAAGAAAAGAGGATATAACACCGTTGGTAAACCATTTTATTAAGAAATATTCGAAAGTTAGTGGAAAAAGTATTGAAGGAATCTCAAATGAGGCTATGAGGTATCTTTTCTCTTATAACTGGCCTGGAAATGTAAGAGAACTTGAAAGTCTAATTGAAAGAGCAATTGTGATGTCGAGAGATACTATCATAGATGTTGATGACCTCCCCATTTCTCTAAAGGGGATAGAAGAGAAAGAGGGTGACTTAGCTCTTAAAATGGTGGAAAAAAAACATATTGAAAGGGTGCTTGGCTTACAGGGGGGGAACATATCAAAAGCTGCGGAAATCCTTGGTATTCACCGTAACACCTTGATGTCGAAACTAAAGGAATACAATATAAACAGAAATGACTAAGCCCGAAGCCCGAATGACGAACTTGTTGAGAAAAAGGTATTAATTAACTGCTTGAATTTAAAATCCCCCTTTAGAAAAGGG
>SOIS01000107.1 GCA_004375965.1 Candidatus Cloacimonadota bacterium
TTGGCGAGAAAGTAGATAACTTAAAGCACCGTCACCACAGCCGACGTCCAATATGGTCTTATCTTTACAATCTTCTACCTGACCAAGCACGATGTTGTACCTCGCCACTACGAAAGTGTTCCTCCCTCCCATTGATTTGCTTATTTGCTCCCAATGGTAACCTGCCCCTCTTTTCTTATACTTATCAAATATTAGTTCCTCTTCCATACGACCCTACCTCATTTTTAACTGCCACCTCCTATATCTAAGGTGACCCTTTCATGTACTTCTTAGATTCTTTTAAGTCTTTGTCTAGAAATATTCTTCGGTACGACCGCATCAGAGCAATACCATCCTCTGTCTTTATTCCTTTAGCCTTTTTAATATATTTTGAGCCTTCCACTGTATGATTCTTGCCCTAACCCTCATGCTCCCAAAGTAATTTACCTGTTTAGGATGATAATTGCCGTTAGCAATATCTTTATAAATACTTTGAACAAACTGGTAATACTTTTGTCCAATTTCGTCTAGGGATGGCAAGTTTATTAGAGCCTGGTAATGCTTATAGTCTTTGGCGACCTTCTCAATTGCATAGATAACATCACTTTGATCTTCAAAGAAAGCTCCAGCTTTACCAATAATCTCTGGATGTCCACCGTCATTTCTGGCTACAGCGGGCAAGCCACAATGGAGAGCCTCAATCAAGGAATTGGAACAAGGGTCATTCTGACTCGCTGTGATATAAATATCATGCTCCTTCAATATGTTAGCTAATTCTCTACTCGGAACTGGTTTTATCCATCTAATATTCTTGAATTCTATTGGAGAATTACCGACAAATGTCATCGCATACTTTTCAAAATCAAGGTGTTCGTCCAAATATTGGTATATTTCAAATCCTCGCCTAATATTCCCTGACCAGGAGGTGGCGACCAATTTTATTCTCTCCTCATTAAACGGTTTCTTTCCTTCAGGACAAAATATTGTCTCATCGGGAGCATTCATGATTACTGTTTCGTATGGTGATTTTTTCGCTCCAAGTTCATAATTCATCTCTCGGCTCCAACATGATTGAAAAATCGTCCCATCAGCAAAAAGGTCATTGAATTGAAAAATAACTTTATCAATCCACTTGTCCTTACCTCGCACATAGGATATGGGACCATCTACTCTATGTATTAGAATCTTGCCTCGCCTTTTTTTAAGTTTAATAACTGAATCAAATAAATACTCGCTACCAAAAGGATAGCTATTAAAGAGAATCACCTCAGCATCCTCCGGGTTCTCTGAGTAAACTCCGACTTTCCTGAAATGTCCCTGAAGAGCCTTTAAGAATTGATTACCACCTCCCCAGGGGCCTTCGACGAATTTGTATAAGATGTGGATTTTAGGCCTCTTATTAACCACCTAAGTAATGAACTCCTTAAACCCCAATTCCTTATCTATACCCAGAATCTGGGAAACAAGTGCTATGCCCCAAAGCAGCAAAACTGTCCCGTGAATGTCTGGTTCATTAAGTCCCTTTGTAAGTTTTGCGCCATAATAATATTGATTTGCCCGATGTTTAAAAAATGAAAAACCTCCAATACTAGGGAAATAGTGCTCCTTGCAAATTTTTAGCCATCTATAACAGAAGGCTTGTATATCATTATACCGGTGATTACCTTCGGTCAATTGATTGGCATAATAAATGACATAGAGTACATCAAGAGTATCACAAGCCTGTTCAAGACTAATTGTAGATAAGCAGAGGTCTATTAACTTGTCAGGATATTTAAAACTAAGCTTGTTCGTAACTTCTAAACCTGTAAGAACCTTCATGGCTCCATTAATCTTTTGACCGATTGAAATATTTTGCCCTCGATACCAGCTACCATCCTCAGGTGATTGTAACTTATTAACCCACTCTATAGCATATTCTATAAGATAATCGGTAGAATCTACATACGTGTTAAGCATCTCTTTATTTATGTTCAAGAAAAAAAGCAAATGACTAAAATGGCTACCCGCATCATATGGCTTACTCCAGTTGAGACTGCCTAAATATCTGT
>SOIS01000172.1 GCA_004375965.1 Candidatus Cloacimonadota bacterium
TCCGAATTTCCAGTCTATACACTGGTAAAGAGACATATCTTTTCTCTTTTCCCATTCTTTAAGTTCGTCCCTGTAACAGAGTAGACCAGGAGTTCTTGCCCCATATATACATATAATGTTACCGTAATCCTTTCTATTCTTCTCGTTAAGCATGTATACAAGTAGGGAGCGTAGAGTCGTAAAGGCAAAACCACCGCCTATAATAACAACGTTCTTTCCTTTCATCTCCTCAATGGGATACCAGTTTCCGAGCGGACCTCGTATACCCATTGTAACTCCTTCGTCAAAATTGTGAAGAGCAGTAGTCACAACGCCAACCTTCATAACGGTAAACCTGAGAAAGCCCGTTTCAGTTGGTGATGATGCTATCCCTATCGGGGACTCTCCTTTGCCCAGTATGGAAAGTTCTGCAAACTGACCTGGAAAATATTTAAATTCTTTCTCATCCTCCTTATCGAAGAAGACAAGATCGAAGGTTTTTATCAATCTATCATCCGTTTCAAATCTTATTTTGTCTACCTTTACCGGTATTGGAATATATGGATTTTGCATTATAACTCACTTATTGTTCTTAAAATTTCTCTTACATCTATATTCACCGGACACTCAGTTACACATCGTCCGCATCCGCAGCAAGCTATTATATCAAAATTTTCATCATAATAATTGAACTTATGCATAATTCTTTGCCTCATTCTCTGGAATCTGAACTCCCTGGGTTGATGTCCGGAACCGTGAAGTGTGAATATTGGAAACATACAAGAATCCCAGTTTTTAACCCTTCTACCTTTATTGTCTATAACCTCATCCTGTATGTCGAAGCAGTGACAGGTAGGGCAGAGGTAGGTGCATACACCACATCCAAGACACCGCTCACTTATTACCTCCCATACTGGATTTTCAAACAGACCCTTCAGTTTTTCAGGAATCTTTTCAACATTAGGAGGAGTTGTGATACTATCAAGTGCCTTCTTCTCAATTTCGGATTTCGTTTTAAGTAGTTTTTCATCACCATCCGGGAGTTTCTCGATGAGTTTTTTGCCCTGCTCTGTGATTCCTTCGATGATGAAGGTGTCGCCGGAATCAGTAATGAAAACATCGGCACCTTTGGTTGAGAATGGACCACTATCAAACGAGGTACAGAAACAGGTCGTTCGTGGATAGCTACACCCAAAACCGAATATTAACGTATTATCACGTAACCTTTTATAATAGTTATCTACATAATCTTCGTTGATGAAAAGTCTATCAAGGATACTCAAACTGGTAACATCGCAGGGGCGCATTCCAAATATTATACGTTTCCTCATCTGCTTTTCAGTAACTATCGGAACTCTTTTATCTGTAACGCCTTCGTATTCAACAATGTTTTCAGTTTGGGGAAAGAAGTACTCTTTCGGAGATTGCCTTGAATTAAGGAAATCAAGATACGGTTCTTCATCCGCTTTTAACTCCTGAAATAAGACAAAATCCTTTACGTTACGGGGAGCAATTACCGTAAAGTTCTTCCTCAATTGCTTGATGAATTCACTAAGTTTATCCTTTTCGATATGTTTAATGCTCTTCAAAGAATCCTTCATTAGAATCATCCTCACTGTATTTATTCAGAACAGGTTTCTCATTTACATCAATACCTGTCTCGTAATCAAATAACCTTTTTGCATCAACAGACAGCTTATTTACCAAAAGAGAAATGTTAATATCCATGGGACAGGCTCGGCTGCAACTGCCACAATTCACACATCTTCCTGCAAGGTGGAAAGTGCGAATAATCTGGAAGAGTTGAAGGTCTGTCTCCGAGTCAACTGTCGTTCCCAACCACTGCGGTTTGCTGCAGTCAACGAAACATTCTTTACAGTAACAGGCAGGACAGGCATTCCGGCAAGCATAGCATCGTATACATCTACTGACTTCTTCCGTGAAAATCTTCCATCGTTCATCGGGCTCCTTTGACTCGAAATCCTTGATTTGATTTTGACTATCTGATGCTTCCGTATCCTTTACGTCACCTTAAACCAGTTCTTAATACA
>SOIS01000049.1 GCA_004375965.1 Candidatus Cloacimonadota bacterium
GACCGGAAGTCCGCTGCAACGACTACTTAGGTGGTTGTTTTATACCACAACAAGGTGCAAGGTTTCTTATACCGGAATTGCATTTATTAGAAGCGTCGTCCCCCACCTCTTCTTGTTCCACCAGATCTTCCTCCACCTCGACGTTTTTCAGAACGAGGGCGAGCCTCATTAACGTTAAGCGTTCGCCCTTTCAAGTCCTTTCCATTCAAACTCTCGATTGCAGACTGTGCTTCAGCTTTAGCGGACATCTCCACGAATCCAAAACCCCGTGATTCGCCACTGAATTTATCTTTAATAATATTGACGGATGCGATTTGCCCAAAGACCTCAAAAGTCTGTCGCAAATCCTCTTCTGTGACATCGGGTGATAGATTGCCGACATAAATATTCATCCTGACCTCCTTTTTAACATTATTATTTATAATCCACCTAACATAAGTTTATCTGTACTAATAAAATTACAATTTTTATACGGCTCCAATATAACATATAAAGGAAAATTAAATTATATCTGCTGGGCTTCTGACTCCCAGTTCTCCTTGTACTCACATGAGTGCATATTTCTTTGATTTTAGAGCTCGCATGCGCCAATCATTCCTATTTCGTATTCTTCATAGTAACAGAATTAAACAAATTGTCAAGTGTTTTTAAGTAGACTGTTCAAGGGAGAGGAAACTAAAGGACTTGTTGCACTTCAAAAAGCAAATGGCAGACATACGGGTCTGCCCTTACATTTAATTCGCATACAGAAGCCTACACAGTTCTCTTACGCACCTTAACCCCGTTAGAAAAAGTTTCTAACGGGGTTAAAAGGTGCGGCTACCTTCCCTCTCCTGTCTTTCTCTATTTCCCCTATCAAATCGTATTCGGTTGCATCTTTTATTTTTACATGAACGATATCTCCTAACGAGAAATTTCCTCTGGTTATAAGAACTCCATTATCTATTTCTGGTGCATCGAATTCTGTTCTTCCATCATATTGAAACTTCCCCCCTATTCTTTCATCAATTATAACAGGTACTGTTTTCCCGATAAAACCTTTATTTATTTCAAGGCTAATTTTACTCTGTATCTCCATTATTTTCTCTTCCCTTTCCTCTTTTATTTTTCTAGGAATCTGTCTCTTCATATTGAAAGACTCTGTGCCATCTTCCCTTGAATATGTGAAAACACCGAGTCTCTCAAACCGTACATCTTTAATAAATTGACAAAGCTCTAAGAAATCCTTTTCTCTTTCACCCGGAAATCCTGCGATAATGGTTGTTCTCAGGAAAATTTCGGGGTACTTCTTCCTTATCTTCATAATTGTTTTGCGAACTTTCTTACCTGATATTTCTCTTCTCATCCTTCTGAGAATACTATCTGATATATGCTGTATTGGAATATCGAGGTACTTGCAAATCTTTGGGTCTGATGCTATCAACTCAAGAAGTTTGTCATCAACCTCTCCCGGGTAGTTATACAATAACCTTAACCATCTCAATCCATCTATTTTAGAAAGACAACAAAGAAGATTACTCAATCTTTTCTTTCCATAAATATCCAAACCATAAGCAGTAGTGTCCTGTGCTATTAAAATAATCTCCTTTACACCCTTTCGTACAAGCATTTCTGCCTCTTTAATAATAGATTCAATACCTCTGCTCCTAAGATTGCCTTTTAATTCAGGTATGATACAAAAACTACATCTCCGATTGCATCCATCAGAAATTTTTATATATGCATAATGTGATGGCGCAAAAAGTCTTCTTTGGATATAATCAATAGGATAAGAAAGAGCAGGTTTTTTTACCTCGATAATCTTTTCAGACTTCATAACTCTTTCTAAAACCCCCTCAATCTTGTTAAATCCGTAAGTTCCAATCACTGCATCAACCTCAGGGATTTCCTTCATTATATCATTAGCATAACGTTGTCCAAGACAACCAATAACGATAAGCTTTGTCCCTTTCAATTTTGCCAAACGAAGAATTGTCTCTATAGATTCCATTGTAGCCTTTTCGACAAATGTACAGGTATTTATAATAATAACATCTGCAAGTTTGGGATTGTTTGTAATACGATGGTGTTTTTCAAGTAAAGAGACTATTACCTCACTGTCAACCCTGTTTTTGTAACAACCATGTGTTTCAATGTAGAATTTCATTTTGCATAATGCAAATTTTCATAATATATATTACACATTTTTTAATCCTGTCTGCATATTTTTTCCAAGTTCAGGAAAAACCGATTGCTGCAAATCATAATCTACTCAAATATAAGAACTTAATGAATCTGAATCCTTAAACCAATTAACAAAGATGGCACAAAACTTGCTAAATAATATATTAAATGGAGGTAACATGGATAGAAATGTAATTTTGATATCCAATGATCCATCGTTTATTTTTGTGATAACTACCATTATTGACCAATTGGAATTAAATCTCTTTTCCATAGAAAAAAAGGATAACATTTGGAAAGAGATTAATGAAAAAAAACCTCGTATAGTAATCTGGGATTTCAGTGAGTTGACAGGGATTGAAAAAGTGAATGAAAAAATTCATAATTATGTCTCACATGATTGCCACTTACTTCTCTTTTCAAATGCTATCTCTGGATTGAGCCACTTAAAAGATGGAAGGCTACATTTATTTGAAAAACCGTTCAGTCCGAGTGAAATATCTAATTTAATTAAAGAGATAACGAGTTAACTTCCTTATTTATGGAGGTTATTATGTAAAGAATAGAATTAATCTAATCTATAGAATTTCTTTCTCCCTATTTCCAATTTTTATAACTACGATTGTACTTGCAGTCGTTGATTAACTATAATATTAGTGAAATATTCCTGCGTTTGACGGGTAAATAATAAAATTCCCATATCATTTGTCTTCCATCTTATTTGCTCTATTTTCTGTTTTCTGATATCTGTCTTCCGACTTCTATCTTCCATCGTCCATCTTCAATCGCTTTTTCATATTCTACTACTTACTCAGTGTCTCTATCAAGCTGTGCAAATTTCTCTCCTTTTCGCTTCATGATTTCAAGAAGCCTTGTGTTGAATATTCGCGGTGTATCATATGCATAGAGCTTTAACAAATGCTCCAATGCAACTATTTCTGAAAGAACAGAAATATTCTTTCCAGGGACCAGCGGAATTATCTTAAAAGGAACTTTTACTCCAAGAATTGTTTTTGTTTTTTCTTCAAGTCCTGTTCTCTCATAATCAGTTTTTTCTCCCCATTGTATAAGGTTTACTTCAACCTCTATTCTTTTATGCAATCTTGTTGCCCTTACACCAAATATCCTTGAAAGGTCAACAACACCTATTCCTCGAATTTCTAAGTGTGAATGGAAAAAGTCAACCGGTTCTTTCCCATGTCCCATAAGGATACCGGGACTCCTCTTTGTAATCTTTATAAGATCATCAGCAACAAGCCTGTGCCCTCTTGCGACAAGGTCTAACGCAGTTTCACTTTTTCCTATTCCACTTTTTCCTGTGAAAAGAATCCCAACACCATAGACATCAACAAGTGTTGCATGAACATAGATATAAGGTGCTGTTTTCATTTCAATATAATCGAGAATTTGATGTACAAGATCATGACGCTTAATTTTTGACGAAAATAAAGGGACTTTTCTCTCCTTACATAATTGGATCATAAAATCGGGTATTTTAAGATCACCTGATACAATTATACATGGAATTTTGTAACTTAAAAGGAGTTTTATAGCTTTTTTGAGTCTCTTTTCATCCATCTGGTATAAAAATTCCACTTCTTGAACCCCAAGAATCTGTATAGCATTTGCATTAAAATGTTTTTTAAATCCTGACAATAAAAGTCCCGGGCAGGACAAATAATTAGTTCTAATGACATTATCTACACCTTCCAAACCACTTATACTTTGAAGCTTTAGTTCCTGTCTTTTTTCCTCTAACAATCTTTTTACTGTAAGTTTATCTCTCCTTACTTTCATCCTTTTCTTCTCCTGTGGTACTTTCCAACATGTTTCTTTATTCTACTTTCCATCTTTGTAATGCTTTGTTCTATCGCCTTCGTTAAATCATAATCTTCTCCCTTAACTGTTATTAGTGACTTATCTACCTTCATTTTAATTTCTACTGTTTTTCTATAACTATTCTCCTCAAGGATGACCTTTGCACTAATTATTCTGTCTGTGTATTTCCTGAATTTCTCGAATTCTACCTCAATCATTGTTTTTAATTTATCTGATAACTTAAAATGTCTTGATGTTATTGAAACCTCCATCTCTCCCTCCCTACTATAAATATTCACTAAACTTTATTAGACATCTCTTTCTTTATCAGCATATCTCATCACAGTTTGCTATTTTAATAAAATGTCTATTTCATCATATCCTTACTTAAAATCGTATCCTTTTTCCATCTCTTATCATCCTTTTCAGGATAATCAATGATATAATGAAGACCTCTCGACTCTTTCCTCGTAAGAGCTGAATATGTGATAAGTTTTGCCACCTGAGCCATATTTCGTAACTCAATAAGTTCCGGGAAAATTCGAGAATATTCGAAATTGTTGTTCACCTCCTCTTCTATTGTTTTTATCCTTTTCAATGCTTCAACCAATCTACTTTCCTTTCTTACTATCCCTACATAATCACACATTATCTTTTTTATTACGTCCCTGTTATGAAAAATAATATTTTTTTCTACCTTCATTTTCCTTTTCCTCTCAAGTGTATCAATTCTTTTTAAAATAAAGTTAAACTTCTTAAACTCCTTTTTTGCACACTTAAATGCCCTTTCTGAAAAAACAAGCGCTTCAAGCAACGAATTGCTTGCGAGTCTGTTTGCCCCATGAATACCTGTAAATGCTACTTCTCCTGCTACATAAAGTCCTGTTAGAGAAGTTTTTGCATTGGCATCAGAGACTATACCACCACAGAGATAGTGAGCAGCGGGAACAACAGGAATAGAATCACTCGTTGGAAATATCCCCTTTTCAGAAAGAGTATTATGAATAGTAGGGAAACGATTTTCAAACCTCTTTGTCCCAATTGGCGAAGTGTCCAGCAAAACAAACTTCTCCCCGCTTTTCTTTAATTCAGCATCTATTGCTCTTGCGATAATGTCCCTTGGTGCAAGCGATTTCATTGGATGATAATTTCCCATAAAAGACCTACCATCAATGGTTTTAAGGAATGCCCCTTCTCCTCTAACAGTTTCAGAAATGAGGAACGCTCTTTCAGTTTCTTCCTTTTCATAGAGTGAGGTTGGGTGAAATTGAATAAACTCCATGTTAGCAACTGGCACACCTATCCTATAAGCCATAGATATTCCATCACCTGTTGCAATAGAGGGATTTGTTGTATGCAAATATAGTTGCCCCGCTCCACCCGAAGCGAGTAACGTAATTCGTGAATATATTCTAATAATTTTACCCGATATATTATCAAATATATATGCTCCGACACATCTTTTCGGTTTGTCACTATTGTCCGGGATAAGGTCAATAGCTGTATGATTCTCAAGCATTTTGATGTTTCCATAGGATTTGGCTGCATTAAGGAGAGCAGTCTCTATAGTTTTACCCGTTAAATCCTTTGAATGGACAATTCTTCTCCTTGAATGTCCACCTTCCATTCCAAGATCAAGAACGTTTTTCCCTCTCTCTGAGGACTTCACAGTGAATTCTACACCAAAATCCATTAATTCCTTCACAAGTTGTGGCCCTTCTTTAACCATAATTTCAACCACCTCTTTGTGAGAGAGGCCATCACCTGCCTTTATTGTATCTTTTATATGCAAATCGAAACTATCGTCAGGAGAGAAAACACTCGCTATGCCACCTTGAGCGTAGTTTGTGTTTGCGTCGCTTTTTTCCTTTTTTGTGACAATAACAACGCTGCCTTTCTGAGCAGCTTTTTGTGCAAAGGTTAACCCGGTTATCCCACTACCAATTACAAGAAAATCACATTTTATCATCTATATATAAATAAACCTGTTCCCCTGATAAAGGGAAAACAGGCGTTTTATCAGCATATTCATTGTTATGCATTCTCAATTAAATATAATGGATTATCATAAAAAAGTCAAGGGAAAAAGAGGGTTTTGTCAAGGCAAAAGAGGTCTTTTTGTCTCATCCATGTTCTTAATTTTTCCAAATATCCTTAATTATTCCTTGACATTCTCAATTTTGTTCTTTATGGTAATAATTGATAAATAAAGAAAAAATGTGTTTCAGTTACACTCAGCCATGATTAATACTATTTTAAGTAGAACAAAAAATGAAAGATAAAACAAAAGAGCAATTTATGTAGGAAGATGCATTTAAATTAATCGTATTTCATGGGCTTCGTCCTGTTAGATATAAATTATTTAACAGGGTAATAATCGGAGGTCTCTGATTGATTTTTCAGAGACCTCGCTAAATTTTCTTGACGGTTTTGTTTTTCTATGGTATAAATCTACTTTGAATTATGAATATATGTATCTTTGAAGACAAAAAATATATCAACTTCCTTCCTCTTACACTCTCAAGACCTATTTTCGAATTAATAACAGGAACAAAGACTGTAAGAGAGAAGTTGTGCCAATATTTCACAAAAGATGATATTTTTCTCTCA
>SOIS01000252.1 GCA_004375965.1 Candidatus Cloacimonadota bacterium
TATAGAGATGTATTCGAAAAATGTATCGATAGTCCCAACTCAGGTTCATGGCTCTGTCATACCATAGTCCCCTATATAGATTCTGCGACGATTTCTGCAGCTGTAATTGAATGCGTAAACGAATCAGGTGATACCTTCAGAACAGCAGAAAATGATACGAATCTACGGCCTTGGAATCTGCTTCTCTTAAACCATGAAGAGGTAAACTATGCTCCAATCTACGACCCACGCTATAGTATTGTACTCGATTCCATCAATGCTGATTCAAATATAACAACAGAACGCATGTTCAACATAATGCGGGCTGTCTCCTCATATAACACGATTCAGACTATGCTCTTTTTACCCAATGATTCAATGTTTGCCATTTCATTCGCAGATTCACTCCATAATGCTGCTAACAAAACACCTTACTGGTATAGATGGGTTGACCTTTTCCCGAACCACAGTGGAGGAGTAGAAGAAATAAAGCCAGTAGAGAAGCAAAGCAATATCCTCCTTTATTCAGAATTCATCAAGTTACTGAAAAAGGGAGAAGTAATTGCTTACAATATATCTGGCAGAAGAGTGAATCCAGCAGAGATACTCTCCATATCCTCAGGGATATATTTTATAAGAAGAGAAAACCCAACAAGAATCTACAAACTCCTGATCCTAAGGTAAACAAAAAAGGGGACAGGCTACTTTTTTCATCATCATGGCTCCCTTTTGAAAACCGTCGGCAAACCTATTGAATCGCCTTAATCATAATATCCCTTAAATCGAAAAAGTAGCCTGTCCCCTTTTTTGTCTATCTACCACTTGACAAAAAGGTAAAATTGCTTTATATTCCATTTATGAAAAATTTTAATACAGTTATTTTGGCCTTTCTTATTTTTTTATTATTGGGTGTACCTGTAAATGCTGGTGAGGTTTGGGGAGCAAGATTCCCTGCACTTTCACCAGATGGCAAAAAGATATCCTTTTCATACTACGGCGACATCTGGATTGTTAATGCCAATGGTGGCAAAGCAGAGAGATTAACTGTAAGTGAAGGATACGATAGCAGGTCATTCTGGTCACCGGATGGAGAATGGATTGCATTTGTAACAGATAGATGGGGAAGCAACGATATATGTATTATTCCTTCGGACGGTAGCAGTCCTCCTAAACGTCTCACCTACTATTCCACACACGATGCCCCTTATGGCTGGACACCCGATGGTAAATATGTTCTGTTCGGTTCCTATAGAAATACCTCAAGGCCATCTCTTTACCGAGTAACAGTAAAAGGCGGACTCCCTGAGATGATTACAAACTTCAGAGCACGAGAGGTCTGTTTCTTTCCTGATGGGAAAAAATTCTTTTATGTAAGAGGCGGTGCATCCTGGTGGAGAAGAAAGTACAGAGGAGGTGCAGACAGTGATATCTGGGTTAAAACACTGCCTGACGGCAAATCAGAAAAGATAACCAATTCTCCCGGAAGAGACGGATATCCAATGTACTCACAAATGGATAGAAAATTATATTTTCTCAGCAATAGGGGAGAAGTGCTTGTCAACAATATCTGGAGGATGGAACCTGACGGGAAATCTCCTGAACAGCTAACATATGAAAAGGAAGATATTCATTTTCCGGAAATCTCCTGGGATGGAGGGTTAATTGTATATGAAGCTTTTGGATATCTATACACATATAATGTCCTTTCAGGTGAGAAGAAAAAACTGTCTATTACCACTACAGAAGATTACAAAGATAATCCTTTTCATTTCAAAACATTTACCAGTGATGTATCTGAGTTTGCACTTTCTCCTGATGAAAAAGAAATCGCTTTCATTGTCCACGGTGAAATCTTTGTAATGGAGTTAAAAAAGGATAAAGAGACAGGAAAAGTTACAAGAATTACCTACACACCCTATCTGGAGAAACACATTTCATGGCATCCCGAAAAAGAGATGCTAATTTATTCATCTATGGAAGATGGGGATATGGATATCTACACTATAGAGCCCAAAAACGAAAAAAGGTTTTACGATGACCTT
>SOIS01000123.1 GCA_004375965.1 Candidatus Cloacimonadota bacterium
ATAGAGTGTGGTCATCAGAGAATCCCTGTTTACCATTCCCATATGTTGCTCCACTCGATGCATATACAAAACGTTTACTCCTTTCCATCGCCCATACTGCAAGCCTTTTTGTATATTCATAGTTATTTCGCATGAGATAATCTTTATCACGCTCTGTTGTATCACTACACGCCCCCATATGAATAATCCCATCAATTTTTTCATTAAAAGCCCCTTCTTCGATCTTCTCAATAAAAGAAACCTTATCAAGATAATCAGAGAATTGGAGATTGACAAGGTTCTTATACGTATCCGTCTTTTTGAGTACGTCAACTACCAATATCTTTTCGAAACCTTTTTCATTAAGCTTCCATATTATTGCACTTCCAATAAACCCTCCACCCCCTGTTACAACAATCATCTTCCTCTCCTCTTTAGTTATTCGTCGATAGCTATTAGTTATTAGAACTTTGTCATTCAGATTTTGGGTTTCCTCATTTATTTTTCATTCTTGAGGTATTTCGTCACATACTGCCCGCAGTTACTCCCTATCCTGTTTTCTTCCATCTCACCAATACTAAGGATAACCTCAAATCCCCATTCCTTAAAACGACCAACCAGTTCATGCGCTACTTTGTCATCTGAGTTGAAGAGGGATTCAAGACTACTCTGTTCAACACTATATGTAGGATTAAGAGGGGTAAGCTTTATGAGAAAAATATCTGGATTAAAATAATGGGCAACAAAAGAAGCATCAACAGGAAAACCTTTAGCAACAGGAAAATTTAGTGCAACCTTTCTATCCCCTTTCTGATAGAACCTTTCTCCGTAATCTGCAATCTCATCAAATTCCCATTTTTTTACAGGGATAAGATAATCCCTTTTTGAACTGTACGTTGTATGAATCGAAAATTGCATCTGAAAAAATCCAGAAGGATAGAGTCTGTTCTTTATCTCAATCAATTCTTCAAAGAATCCTTCAGTTCCGACAGGTCCAATGGTAGAAATACAGGGCAGGAGACCAGGTGCATCATAAATTTGGGGCAATCTATTCAAAACCTTTAGTACATCTCTGTTTAATGACGGTTCACCCATTCGTGCAAACTGAACCTTGAACTTAGGGATAGGGATTTTACGGTTTGGAAAACGATTTGTAACTAAGTAATCAATCTGTTTAAGGATTTCATTAGCAGTGAGTTTCCCTCTGTAATTTCCTGATGCATCACACATCTTGCACTTGATTGGACAGCCGTAAAGTGTTGAAACAATTAAAACCCATTTTTCTTCTCTCGGAATAGGGGGCTGTATCGATTCAACAAACTCGATCATTTTACCATTATTCATCCTTGCAAGATATACAATTGCCAGTTCTTCTTTACCGAAAGAATCAATTATCTTCATTCTCTTCTTCCTTCCTTCTCTATATGAAATTTTCCATATTCATCAGCAACATTTCCCTTTTTGTGGTGTTTAAACGTTTTCACTTTCTTTTGAATAGTATATCTTCATAGCTGTACATAAACCATCCCCGACTGCAATACCTACCTGTCTATAGAATCCTCTTATAACATCCCCTATAAAATAGAGATGTTCAATCTGTTTTTCGTGTCGATATGCCTTAACCAGCCTTTCAGAAAGAAACCCTAAATTGGGTTTTCTACCGATAGCAGCAACAACATAATCAGCATATATCTGAAAATCATTATCAGCAGAACATTGTAAAATCAACTTTTCTTCATCTTTCCCAATCTCTTCTAATACACAATTTTTTAGAAACCGAATACTTTGTTGTTTTTTCGCTCTTTGAAACAGAAGTGGCAAACATGAAGGGCTATTTTTTCTATAAATTATTGTAACATTATTATGTAATGATAAGCCTAATGCATAATCGAAGGCAGCGTCTCCTCCTCCTATTATAGAAATTTCTTTACCTTTCAGGGATTTCAGGGATTTCACTTCGTAAAATATCCTATCTTTTACATCTTCACTAATACTATTCAGTTTTTCTGGCATGGTCCCAGATGCAACTATTACAAT
>SOIS01000235.1 GCA_004375965.1 Candidatus Cloacimonadota bacterium
GTATAAAGAGAGAAAGACACCCAGGGATAAGGAGCCACAAGGGAATGCCAGGCCAAAGTAAGACCTATATAGGCATAGAACTGGGCTCGGTTAGCTTAAATATAGCCATACCGGGGGAAGAGCTCCGACTGCTCGAAAGCGTCTATGAGAGGACGAGGAGGCAACCTGTTCCAGTGTTAATCGATGTTTTCGAGGGTCTCAAAAGGGATTTCCCTGAGCGAAACGGAGTGTTAAGGACAGGTGGCGGGCGCAATCTGGCAGCCAATATCTTAGAAATAGATATGGGAATTTCCATAGATGAAGAACATACCAACTAACATATGGTGTAGATACCCATTTTAGCAAAATCTACGTATTCTTCCTTTATAGAGTGGAAATCTGCCTTCTTAAATACTTCCTTCCACTCCTCTCTGGTAATTTCTCCCTGGTTAGAAAGATCGTGAAATAAATGGTGCTCTAGAATAAGGGTGGGCTTTTTACGTAGCTCTTCCGGTGTTTGTCTTGTAATTTCAGAAATTATCAGGGGTACATCTTTGAATATCCTTCTAAATTCTACCAGGAATTCCATAACTTTCTCACTTCCTTCGGAAAGGAACTCATGAAGAACAAAAAATGAAGTTGCTACATCAGTATCTTCCAACTGGTTAGCCATTTTTTCAATTTCAAATATATCCCCTTCAAATAGACTAACTCTATTTTCAAGGTTGTTTTCCTTCAGCTTTTTCTGCCCATTGGCAATAACCTGTGGTGAGATGTCTACACCATAACCCTTCAAAGCAGGATCACTCTTGCATAAGCTAATTAAAAAGGTGGCATCGCCACAACCTAAGTCGAGGATTCTCTTAAAGTTACCTTTCCTTACAATATCGATTACCATTGGAAATGGCAATAACTTAGCAAGCTCCCCACTACCTTTGGCAACAAATTCTGACTTCCTTATGATATCTCTTCCATATTTCTTTTCCATTTTTAGCAGTGGTTCTAGGTAATAGAAAACATCTTCATAGGCATATATACCGTCAAATGCCCCCCGTCCTATCTCTGTAAGGAGCTTTCCTTTGTAACTTAGTGAATAATTTGAACCTTCCTTTTCTAATAACTTTAATGAATACAAATAATCGCACAACAATCGCAAAATTCTTGTGTCAAGATTCTTCTCCATACTAAACGAGTCTATATTGACCTCTTTATTTTCAGCAAACTCATCGAAAAAACCTATATTAAACAAAGTATTTATTGTTCTCGTAGCAAAGAAACCCCTGTTAATGTTTCCACTCAATTCACTAGCTCGTTTAAGCCTTAACATATGTTTAAAACCTACGATCCTAATTAGCTTAAGCAATTCAATCATTTTCTTCCCTCCTCAAAACTCTAATCAATATCGCCCATAGTCAGCAATAATAAATTATGTCACTTTGGAGAAATTATACCACACTCTTCGTCTTTGAACCGTTGTAGCAACTGGGAAATGATTAGAGGGTTTCTTGAATATGGGTCCGAAGAGTAAGATAAAAATTAAGTGGAGGGTGTAAGAGGATCTATTGCCAATCGATCTGATTTTGTTCAGAACAAATGCTAATAACAGTGAATGGAATACCAACACCTATATGGGCATAGACTTGGGCAGTTAGCCTTAATGTCGCTAACGCTTGATAGTGTTGAAAGTGACCTTTGACAGTTGTATACTCGAAACATCACCGAAAGTATCAGCATTCTAATTGCACCGTGTTCTCAATTGTAATCATCAGAGGGAAGCTGGAAAGGCATGAAGTTTGAGAGCAGCGTTGAGATCAATGCTCCCGTAGAGAAGCTCTGGACGTTGGTTGACAATCTTGAAGAGTGGCCCAAATGGATGCCATCCATTAAGGAGATTGAGAGGGTCTCTAAGGGGCCTTTGACAGTAGGCTCACAACTTTCTGTTATAGCTAAGGTAAGCAGGCTCACAGTTAAGTTGTTGATGATAATCACCGAGTTTGTCCCAGAACGTGCCGTGGTCATGGAAGGAAAAGCCCTGG
>SOIS01000158.1 GCA_004375965.1 Candidatus Cloacimonadota bacterium
GATGGGAGTGAATCCCCACTTGAGATATTACACACCCAAAATCACCTCTTGAGAGGCCTGCCTACGCCAAGGCTTCAGCAGATAGACTTGTCCACCGAAGTTACAACGTAGGTGGAGGTGTCGGAGCCTGTCCTGAATGTAAGTGAAGGAAAGGAGATGGGGTGTGTAACCTTCACATTTATCCTATGAAATAAAAACTGAATACCAAATAATAGTATTTAATAGAGGGGGTAATGACGTCCGTTTAAGAGAAGAAATTAAAAATTATTGGGAAATCATACTCCACTTTATGTTGACTTTAGTTAATGAATATTATATAGTAGGATTGGAAATACGCTATCGCACTGTGGAATCAGAAAGCAAAATATAAGGAGGAGAGATGGTATTCCTATTGATTTTAATGTTGGCAGCAAATCCAAATCCTGGAGACGATTTCCTTCCTCAGTGGATGACTCCTGAGGAGAGTTTGCATGTAGATGAAATTGGAAAGGGACATATTGTTACACCACCGCCAGAAGGTTGGGTTGAAACCCCTGGTGAATTTGAACCATTACATGGTGTTTTTATTACATGGTTATATGGCTACTTTAACTCAGTTTTCCGGGAAATTGTTCGTGAGGTCGTTGCGATTTCAAAGATATATATAATTGCTGGCAGCAATAGTGAAAAGAACAATATTATAAATTACCTACAAAATAATGGTATTCCGCTCGATTCGGTAGAATTCTATATATGGCCACGGAATTCCGTCTGGAGTCGCGACTATGGTCCCTGGTTTATGCGCAAGTACGATAACACTGAAAGGATAGTTGACTTTATCTATAATCGACCCAGACCCCAGGATGATACAATACCATGGCGTATTGGCAATGCCTGGTCGATTCCCGTCTATGGTTCACCACTGGTGCATGCCGGAGGTAATTTTATGGTAGACGGTTTAGGCACTGGTTTTGCAAGCACCTTAATATACGAGGAGAATCCTTCGTACTCGCATCAGGAAATTGATTCTCTGATGCTTGCCTATAGTGGGCTTGAACAGTTCATTGTGCTGCAGCGGATGAATATTGAATATACGGGACATATAGATTTGTGGACAAAGATTCTGAATGATACACTTGTTCTGGTCGGTGAATATGAACCCGGACACCAGAATTATAATTTGCTCAATCAAAATGCGGATTCAATTGCCAGTTGCACCAACAGAGAAGGGTTTCCTTATCGTGTAGCGAGAATGCCCATGCCCTGGTCAGTGTCAAGTGCTCCACCCACGTATCTGAATTCATTAATGGTAAACAATAAGGTTCTTGTTCCACTCTGGGGTGAAGCGGAAGATAGCATTGCTTTGACAATCTATGAACAGTTATTGCCAGACCATGATATAGTAGGTATAGACTGTTCGTATATGGCAGGTTCAGGGGGTGCGATCCATTGTATTACAATGCAGGCTCCGAGCAGACGATATATTCACGTAAGACATTATCCATTACCTGATTCAACAAACGATACATTAAATCCTTATAGAGTGCGGGCAGAGATTATTACGTCAAGCAGTTTGTTGGCAGAATCTACGCTTGTCTTTTATAAAATAAATAGTAGTTCCATATTTGATGTTACCCCACTTGCAGCGATAGGCGATACGCCCGGTGTATATGCCGGCTATATCCCAGCACAATCTCTCGGTGACACTGTTTACTATTATCTGTTAGCAAAAAACACTGAAGATATCAGAAGGACCTCACCTTTTGATGTCCCGCCACATATCTATTCTTTTCTTGTTGCACCTGGTGTTTCCGTTGCTGAAGATGATTTAAGAAAACTGCCAGTTGCTCTTACAGCCTATCCAAATCCTGCTCATGATAATCTGATTTTCTCATTGCGTTTGACGGAGGCGACTGATGTAAGGATTGAGATTTACAATGTTCTTGGGCAAAGGGTTAAACTATTAGAAAACGCAAAATATAAGGCGGGTAAACATACAATTGGTTGGAACTTCCGTGACGATAAGAATCGTAAATTGATACAGGGTGTCTATTTCTATTCTATCATTACTGATAAAGAAAAAAAGAGAGGAAAGATTCTGCTGATTAAATAGAATCATTCCTAAAATGCTGTGTCAAGACCAAGATGGATTTTAGCCTTCATAAAGTTTTTCTCTTCACCAAGTGCATATTCTATGGAGATTATCCCTATGCCTCCAGAGAACCTTGCACCGACGCCGTAACCAGCTTTAAAATAATCTTCCAATGTGCCAAGAGGATACGTACTGGTCTTGAAATATGCACAATCATAAAAGAGATATAGCCTTGAATTCCTTGAAACCAGGTATCTATACTCTGGGCTTACTCTCAGCATCTGAATAGTTCTAAACTGTCTCTCTCTGTAACCCCTCAAGCTGTTATAACCTCCAAGTGTAAACTGCTCGTATTCGGGTAAAGGAGGGTCATTTGTTCTTGTGGCTTTTCCAGAGATGAGGATCGCAATAGCATTGTTCGCGAAAACAGGGATATTGTTGAGCAAGTCAAGGGTAAATTTCATAACATTCGTTGGCCCCTTTTTTCCATACTCGGTAAAGAAGATATAGTTAACACCTCTTCTTGGATTAACTGGATAATCAAGATTAGAAAATTCAACCCCGGTACCAAGGGAATACTTTCTTGATGCGGGGATTTCTATGCTTGCTGGAGTAAACCTTTCCCAACCTATTAAAATACTCATAGAGAGATTAAGGGAGAGGTCTGTTTTTACCTCAATATGTGCTTTTGAAAAGGTGTAAAGTGTATCCTCAAGAAGATGGAACAATGAAAGTTTAAGACTCGACTGACTTCCAAACACCCATGGTTCTTTAAAAGAGACATCAAGTTTTGTATAAGGAGGAATCTGTTTTTCCCATTGCACACTAATTGCCCTTCCAGTTCCAAAGAGATTCAGCATTTCTGTCATAAACGAACCGATATAACCTCCCTTTTCTTCTTCACGCGGAGGGATGTAACCGATTATTCCGCTCATCCTGTTTGACTTCACCTCTCTTACGTTAACAAGTAAATCGACAGTCCCACTCTCTTCGCCTTTTACAAATCCAAAAGTATCCTCAATCTCAATAAAGGGAAGTTTTTCGAGCCAGGTACGACTTCTGCTTAATTGATTTTCTGAGAAATAATCCCCCGTTGGGATTCTCAACTGCTTTTTGATAACATAATCCTTTGTAATTGTATTTCCTTGTGCAGTAATATCTCCCCACCGTAGTCTCGGTCCCTCTTCCACTTCTAATCCAATTTCTATCCTGCCCTTTTCGGACTTGAAATAAGAAGGGATGAATCTTGTGAAAGGGAAACCACTATTCCCGTAGAAATTGAGTACTTCATCGACCCCTGCCTCAAAATCCTTAACACTAAAAACCCTGCCTTTTTTTATGGAGAGGAGTTTTAGTAGTACATCATCTTTAATAAATCTGTTTCCCTTCACTTCTATAGTCCCCACCCTGAATTCTACGCCCTCTGAAATTGTAAGTATTAGGGTACTATCCCGTATTTCATAGTGAATCTCTGCTTCAAGAAAACCTGCGCTTTTATAGAGGTTCAGTATTCTCCGAGAACATTCTTCTATGGTCTTCTCAGTAAGATTAAAAGGCTCACTAAGGTTTAGAGAATGTAAAATTTCTTCATCTGAGAAACTTCTATTTCCCTCTGTCTGTATATAAGAAAGTGGATGTAAAGGAGAAAGTGATACAAGAATGAAAGTCAAGAAGAAAGCCATTCTTTCCTATAGTGGATCTAGGAAAAGATAGGGACGCCAGTTAGGGTCAGGTATACTTACGATGTTATGTATAAGATAAAAAAATTGTGGTTTTCTTGGGGCTCGGATGAGCTCAAATCCAGCTTCCTTTAATGAACGGTTTCCTTTTCTTGTGTTACATTTTACACAAGCACAAACAAGATTTTCCCAGGTGTCCCTTCCACGCATTGTTCTTGAGATGACATGGTCAACAGTCATTGGACCACTTTTTGTGCCACAATACTGGCATCTATAGCCATCTCTTTTCAAGATATTCTTTCTTGTTGGTGAAATCGTTCTTCTTGATATCCTGACATAGTTCTTTAGTCGAACAACACTTGGGACAGGATAACTCTTACTTACAGTATTTAGTTGTACACCACTGTATGTTTCAATAACTTGTGCCTTGCCAAGGTATGAAATAACGAATGCTTTTTTAACTTCTGTAACACTAAGAGGTTCATAATTCTGATTAAGGATAAGAACCTCTCTTGTCAAAGGATTTTTCATTGTCATTCTACTGTATCTATATCGGCTGGTGAAACGTTAATTTCCTGGTCGTAATAGATGGTTTTGAGACCGAACGGTAAAACAGCACTATCAGCATAAAATATTCTAATAAATAGATCTCCGTTAGATCTTGTTATTTCAATCTGATCATCCGTCAGGGTGAATCGAACATCTTCTGCACTTACTTGTAGTTTTCTTCTTATGCGGCGATCTGTATCTGTTGGCGTGTACTTAATAATGGCTTTTGAGTGGTCATGTAACTTCCCATATCGTATTTTTACCCCAAGTATAATTATGAAAGACCATATTCCATAGATAATCAAAAGCAGAAGGATTATTAAAAATATCTTTTTTGCCATTTTTACTCCATTATTTCATTAGTCGCCATACCACAGCTTCTGTTGTGTATTCTTAATCTTTGCATCTGCTCTTTTTATACCATTTTTCGCATATGTTCCCCATTGTACGTCTCCTCTTGCTTTCCCATACCAGGTCTTTGCAGTCTTGTAGTGTGAAATTGCAGCCTTGTATTTCTTTCGATTTCTTGCACTGTCTCCATAACCAACATAGACATCACCTTTCATACAGTTAAGTGCAGGATCATTGGGTGCAATCGTGAATGCCTGTGTGATATATTTTTGTGCAGCGCCAAAATTTTTTATCCTGAGGTACATAGTTATAAGATGATAATAGGGGACAATTTTGTTGTCACTCTTTTCAACTGCAGTTATATAATTCTTAGCAGCCTTAGAATACTCACAAAGTCCATCGTACGATTTTGCTATCTTGACATAGATTGTTCCAAATTCTGAGAGGTCGTCTTCAATTATTTTGTAATGTTCAAGCGCCTTTGAATATTTTTTACAATCGAGGCATGCGTCACCAAGAGTTAACCTAACATCAATATCCTTTGGAAATTCCTCTGCAATCTTTTCAAGAAGGGTTATTGCCTTTTCGCTTTTTTTGAGCTCAAGATATATTTTCCCGAGTGCATAGGCAATGGCTCTGTTGTCCGGGTCAAGTTTGTGAGCTATTTCATAGAATTTTCGTGCTTTTTCGTAATCCTTCTGTTTCTCGTAAACATGACCTAAACCGTGGTAAACAGCTGCATCGAGTGAATCTATTTTCATCGCTTTATTGTACGCATTGACTGCCTCATCATATCTTCCCAACTTTGCATAAAGGGAGCCAAGACCGATATAGCCTTTTACTGTGTCAGGGACCTTCTCGATAAGGGTATTATATGTCTCCTCCTCAAGTCCGTACTGCTGCATTTTATCATATACCTTTCCTAGTCCAAGGTATGCATCAACATATGTTGAACTGCATGTAATAGCCTTCTCGAAATTTATCCTTGCATCTTCCCACATACTCATCTTTTGATATTCAAAGCCAATATTAAAATGCTTCTTGCATTCATCTTCCTTTGTTTCCGGCTTTTCTTCTATTACATCCTTTTTTACTGTTTGAGTGGATACGCATCCAATAATGAGTGCGAGTGAAATGAAAAGTGCAATAAAAATGAATATCACCGAATTCCTGAGCATTATATACCTCCTATTACTTTCCCTTCTTCTTGTCATTTTCTTCTTCTTCTTCTTCTTTCTCCTTTATTGTAGATGGTCTTATAGATACCGGTGTTCTATTAATGTCATTAGCCTTAGCTTTTACAAAGTAGTTTATCTTCGGATCCTGGGTTGTGTAGAATGGTCCTTCTGAAAAGGCTGGTTCAATTGCCGTTATCCATTTACTTACGCTATCACCCTCTTGTACCTTCGTTTTTGGCACATACGGTAAGAGAGCCTCTTTTAAGTTAACACCCTGGGGTGGATACGTGTTATTTTCAATGTAATACTCTTCTAATGCAAGCCTGATGTGTTTAATAGCTCTCTCTGCTTGCTGTATTTTTGCTATATCAGAAATTGATCCTCTCCTTTCGCAGTTAGTTACTGCTAAGACCATAACGGTTAGTAGAATAAAAAAGAGTAAATGTTTCATTTTAACTCCTTCCTTCATTTTTTATAGTTTTAAAAAACATATTGAAAATTATCATAATTGTAATTATTTGTCAAGATATTTCTGATTTCTTTTTCCTTGACAAAAAAGAGGTAAAATGTTATATGATAAAGGATAGTTTATGTAAACCGATAAAACAAAATATATAAAGAAAGGAGATAAGATGAGATTAAAAAATATTATTCTTTCTCTTGTGATTCTTCTCCTCCTTTGCTCTATGCTATCCTCAGGTCAGCTAGGTCTTGGTATTATCTTAGGGGCACCAACAGGTTTAAGTCTCAAGTTCTGGCAATCGAGAAGAACCGCATTCGATCTTGCACTTGCATGGGATTTTATTGATGATAAAGATTATTTTCATATCCATGGTGATTACCTGTATCATTTTCCACTAACATTGGAAGGGGTTACCAGATCGACTCTATGGACATATCTTGGAATAGGTGCAAGGTTGAGATTCAAGAGCAATGGAGAAGAAGAGGATAAAAAAGTTTTTGGTATTCGAGGTGTTGGAGGACTTGAATTTATGCCACACAGGGTTCCTATAGATGTTTTTCTGGAGATTGCTCCTGTGATGAACATTATTAAGACTACAGACTTTGACTTAGATGTAGGAATCGGTATAAGGTATACCTTCAATCTTTAGAGATTAATAAGAAAAATTAACGTATGACATTACAGTTCTGGGGAGCAACAAGGACAGTAACTGGTTCACTTCATTATGTTGAAACAAACGGGAAAAGGTTTATTCTTGATTGCGGTCTTTACCAGGGTCACAGGGATGAGGCAGAATCATTAAACAGAAATATCCCTGTAAAACATATTGAAGAACTCGATTACCTTTTTCTTTCCCATGCCCACATTGACCACAGTGGTAATATACCAACACTTGTGAAGTCAGGATTCAGAGGGAAGATAGTGACAACAAAAGCGACTGCAGACCTCATAAGTATTATGCTGCTTGATTCTGCATATATCCATGAAAAGGACATAGAGTATGTAAACAAAAAGAGAAGGAAAAAAGGGTTACCTCCCAAGGAACCACTCTATACAAAAAAGGATGTTGAGGAATCATTGAAATATCTTGAACCTATTCAATATGAAAAGTGGTTCAAGGTTTCAGAGGATGTGAAGGTCATTTTCTATGATGCAGGTCATATACTTGGTTCCGCGCTCATACTTATAGAGGTTCAAGAGGACCATGGAAAGAGGAGACTTCTCTTTACAGGAGATATTGGCAGAAAAAACCTTCCAATAATAAAAGACCCCTATCAGGTAGAAAACGTTGATTTTCTGATAAGTGAATCTACTTATGGTGGAAGGTACCACAGACCCTACAAAGAAGTCAGTAGTGAACTGAGGGATTTAATCAACAGGACGTACAAGAGAAAAGGTAAGATAATCATACCAGCTTTTTCTGTTGGCAGAACCCAGGAGATTGTTTATGAGATTCATAATCTTCACGAAAATAACGAACTGCCGGATATACCCATCTTCGTTGATAGTCCTCTCTCTGTGAATGTTACAGAGATATTTAAGAGACATCCTGAATGCTACGATGATGAGGCACTTGAAATTATAAATAACAATGAGAATCCATTTGGTTTCGAACGATTAATATATATAAAGGATGTAGAGAAATCAAAAGAATTAAATTCTATAAATAAACCATGTATTATAATATCTGCTTCAGGAATGTGTGAGGCGGGAAGGATATTGCATCATCTCAAGAATTCCATAAGTGATAAAAGAAATATTATTCTGATTGTTGGTTACCAGGCGCAGGGAACGCTTGGTCGTAATCTTGTTGAAAAGAAGAAGGTTGTAAGAATTTTTGGAGAGGAATATGAGAGAAAAGCAGATGTTATCGTATTAAATGAATTTAGCTCCCACGGTGACAGGAGAGACCTTCTTAATTATGCAGAAAAAAGCAGTGCAGAGAAGATTTTCTGTGTTCATGGTGACCCAGACCAGATGGAACAATTTGCCCAGGGTTTAAGGGAACTCAACAAGAAAGAGGTATATATTCCAGAGAGGGGAGATGTCTTTGAACTCTGATAATATTGAGAGGATTGTCAAATCTTATGTTAATTATCTCGCTTGTGTTAAGGGATTCTCTTCAAATACTATTGGTGCATATGAAGGGGATATAAAACAGTTTACAAAATACATACTACCTCAGGAAAAAGAGATCGAAAAAATAAAAGATTCTGACATTACACGTTTTATTCAGTATATAAGTCAACCAGGGATTGCTTCTACTACGCTCTCCAGGAAGATAAGTTCGCTTAAGAATTTCTTTAGGTTCTTGATTGAAGAGGGACTAATAAAGGAAGATCCTACCCGTGTTATTGAATCTCCCCGGATAGTAAGAAAACTGCCTTCTTTTCTTGAGATTGAAGAGATAGAGAAAATTCTTAAACAGCCAAATCTTGAAGATCCCCTTGGTATAAGAGATAGGGCTGCACTTGAGCTACTTTATGCCTGCGGATTAAGAATATCAGAACTTCTTTATTTGAAGGTAGAAAATATCGATTTCAATGGAGACTTCCTCATCTGTTATGGGAAGGGAGAAAAGGAGAGGGTAATTCCTATCGGTAAATATGCGATGGATTTTTTAACTCTTTATCTTGCAGAGGCGAGAGGAGAACTGGATAGAGGAAGAGCAGACGGAATACTTTTTCTAAGCAATAGGGGAAAGAGAATAAGCAGAATGGGTTTCTGGAAAAGGTTCAAGGAGTACTGCAAGAGAGCAGGTATTTCAAAAAGGATTACCCCTCACTCATTCAGACACAGTTTTGCAACGCATCTTTTGGAGGGTGGGGCTGATCTCCGGGTGGTTCAAACACTCCTTGGTCATAATGATATATCGACTACACAGATATATACCCATATTACAAAAGATTACTTGAGAAGAGTAATTCGGGATTTCCACCCGAGAGGTAGAAGGAACCTTTAGATATCCTGAAATGATTATCTTATGATTACACAGATTACAAAAAGAGATTATTCGCGCCGTTAGATAGAAATATTATCTAACGGGGCAAGCAGATTTTCAGGTATAATGAAAATTATACCAGGAGGGAAACATTGAAGGATAAAAAGGAGCTTGAAAAGGAACTGAAAGAATTAAACGAAGAAATTGAAAAAAGAAAGGAAGAAAAGAAAGAAGTGGAAGACTCCCTCGCTTCCATATGGAGTGAAGAACTTGACTTAACACATAAGGTAGAGGAAAAAAAGAAGGATTTAAGAAAACTTAAGGAGAACATAGATGAAGTAAATGAAGAGGGAGATTCCATTGGTGTTGAAATATGGAAAAAGAAACAGGAGTTAATGGCACTCAAGAAAGAGGTTCAGCAAAGAGGATTAAAGGTTCCCAGATCGAGGAGGGATATTGCTGTAAAAGATAAGGAAGTCAAGAAGGAAATAAAAAGACTGAATTATGAAAAAAGTAAATTGAATACTGAACTTGGAAAGTTAAGAAAACAGGTAAAAGAGGCAAAGGAAAAGGATGCGATGACTGGACAGCTAATTCAAAAGAAAAGGGAAGAGATTAAATCACTGAACAAAGAGATGGATTCATTGAAGGTAGAGGTAGAAAAAAGCTCCAAAATAAACAAAGAGTTGAAGAATGAAATTAAAAACTATAGGGAAGAACGGGATAATATTATAAATACAACACAAGAGAAGAAAGTTGACTTGAAAAAGATTACGGTCGAGAGTAGGAAGATAATGACTGAGGAGATAGAACTCACAACTTCCTTAAAAGAACAGGAAGAAAAGAGAAATAAGCTTTTAAAAGAGATTGAGAAAGATGAGGAGAGGGAAAATGAACTTGAGAAAGATATAAAAGAGTTTGAAAAGGAAAAGGAAAAGATAGAGGGGTTTATAAAAGAAAAAGAGGATATAGAGAGTGAAAAGAAAGAAGTTGAGAAATCGCTAAATGAATTGAGGGATACGTTTGATAAGGAGAAAAAATACTTAGATGAGGAGATAAAGGCACTCGAGAAAAAGAAAACGATAGGCGAGGGAAAAATAGTGAAGGAGCTCTCTAAGGAGGAAAAAGAGAAAAGGGACGTGATTAACGGACTGGAAAAGGAGATTGAACGGAAAAAGACAGAGATGGGGACATTTAAAAAAGAGACAGAGGATATTGAAGAACAAATAGCGCGTCACAGAGATGAATTAGAAATTGTAAAATCGGAGATCGCTTTAATTGAAAAGGAGAAGCGGGAAGGTAAAAAAATCCATGATGAAATTGAAAAACTCGTAGAAGAAAGGGATAGTTTCCTGAAACTGATCGAAGAGAAAAAGAGCGATCTTGATAGGCTTGAAGATGGACTTGGCAGGGGGATTGGAGATGAGCTCGATCTTGCACATAAAATTAAACATTTAGAGGAGCAGGAATCGAACCTCGTTCAGACTATCTCAGAAAAAGAGCAAGAATTCATAGAGATTGGAAATCGACTTGATGAGAGAAATAGGGAGATAGAAAATGTAATAGATGAGATTGATAAACTAAAAGAGGAAAAGGAAAAACTTGAAAAGTCATTCACCAAATTGGAAGATGAGAAAAAATCTGCCAAGGAGGAAATTACAGCACTTAAGAAAAAAGAGGATGAAATAAACGGTTTAATCGAAGAAAAAGAAGGGTTAAAAAAGGAACTTCTTGATGAAATTGAAAGTCTTGGTAGTACAAAAGATGAAATAACAGGTGCCATTACTGAGAAAGAAAAGGAGAGAGACAATTTGATAAATAAGGCAAGAAAATCAGGTAAGGTACTTAAAAAGAGAAAAGAAGAAGTAGGAGAAATTGAAAATGTCATCAGGCAGATGCAAAAAGAACAGGGAGAGAGAGAACAGGAATGTACGCAATTAAGGGAAGAAAAGGAGTATCTTCTCAAAGACTATAATAAACTGTTGGCAGATGTTGAGAACTTAAAAAAGGAGATTGAGGAGAGGGAGTCAGCAGGAGAGAGCATGAGCACTGAAATAAAAGCGGTTAAGAAGGAAAAGGATACCATTGCCCTTGAGATAAAAGAGAAAAAGGTGGACATAGATCTATTGGTTAACAATGAGGGAAAACTTAAGACAATTGTAAAAACCCTTGAAAGGATAAAAACAAAATTGGAAACAGGTATAACGTCAATGAATGAAGAAAGGGAATTATTAAGAAATGATCTCGAAAAGAGAAGAGAGGAAGTACGCAAGTATAGTGATGAGTTAGATAAACTGGAGAAAAAGATAAAAAGCAGAGAAGAAGGGATGCAGGATATCGTTGAGAAAGAAAAGAGTTTTAGTTTGAAAATGAAAGAGATGGAAAAGGAAATTATGAAACAGAAGGAACGAGAAGCAAAATTTGAAAAGATGTTGGAAGAGATGAAGAGACTTACCCAGGATCGGCAATTAATATCTGATAGAATAAGGAATCTTGAGGAAGAGGAGAAGAAACTCGGAGCAAAGACAGCAAGTTTAATGAAAATAAAACAGAATCTTGAAGCAATGGTGGAGAAAAAAAAGAAAGAGGGTAAAGAAGAACTTGATAAAATAAACAAACAGCTTGCTGGAAAAGGTTCAATCCTTGAAGATCTGAAAGAGGAAGAAAGAGAAAAGGCAGAAAAATTAAATAAATATGCAAAGATGATTAGTGAAATTGAGGGAAGAGTAGAGAAAATGAGAAAGATAGAAAAACTTCTTGAAAAGAGACTGGCAAAAGAATAGATATTATAATAAATAATGAAATACATCCTTATTGTAATCATTCTCTTGCTGTCTCTTTGCAATATATATGGTGATCTTTCTATAGTGAGATTGAAGTATAGGGGTGGGGGAGACTGGTATAACGACCCATCAATAATTCCCAATCTGACACAGGAAATAAACAAAAGGACGGAAGTCAGAGTGAACACAAGTGAGGTTATACTATCTTTATCAGATGAAGAATTGTTTCGTTATCCTTTTCTTTTTATTACAGGTCATGGAAACATTAAATTCTCTGACGATGAGGTAAAGATATTAAGAACATTTCTTTCGAACGGTGGCTTTCTTTACGCTGACGATGATTATGGAATGGATGAAGCATTTCGAAGGGAGATTAAAAGGGTTTTCCCTGATAAAGAACTTGTGGAAATCCCCTATGACCATTCACTATACCATAGTTTTTATGATCTTGATGCACTTCCAAAGATTCATAAGCATGATGGAGGTCCGCCAAAAGGATTTGGGATATTCGATAAAGGCAGGATGGTTCTCTTCTATACATACGAAACAAACATCAGCGATGGCTGGGCAGATCCTGAGGTTCATATGGACCCGCCGGAAAAAAGGGAAGAGGCATTGAGAATGGGAATTAACATTTTCCTCTATGCACTCACGCACTAAAAAGCAGACGCAGTAATTGCAGGAAACGCAGGAGAAGCAGGAGTCGAAACAATAAAGAAAAGAATCATAAGCCATAAACCATCATTTTAATGATTTACATAAAATCTGAACAGGAAATAGAAAGGATGAGAAGGGCAAACATTGCTGTTATGGAGATACTCTTAAAACTTAAGGAGATGGTTAGACCAGGACTAAATATTAAGCGGCTTGAAGAAAAAGCAGAGGAGTTGACAGGGAAGAAAGGAGGGATACCTGCTTTCAAAGGATACAATGGATATCCATACTCTCTCTGTGTTTCTGTAAATGAGGTAATAATACATGGTATACCCGATAACAGAATACTTTCTGAAGGGGATATAGTTGGGATTGACTACGGTATTCTTCTTGATGGATTTTATGGAGATGCTGCGATAACAGTGCCTTCAGGTAAAATAAGTAAGGAGGCTTCAAAGCTGATAAAGATTACAAGAGAGGCACTTTATGAAGGTATACAAAAAGCGACTCCAGGTAGGAGAATTGGAGATATATCCTATGCTATTCAATCCTATGTGGAGAAAAACGGATTTTCTGTTATCAGGGAATTTACAGGTCATGGTATAGGAAAGGAGCTGCACGAGGAACCCTTTATTCCTAATTATGGTACACCAGGGACAGGAATTGTGATTGAGAAGGGGATGACATTTGCCCTTGAGCCGATGGTTTCTATCGGTTCCTATGAAGTGGAAGTGCTCTCCGATGGTTGGACGGCTTTAACAAAAGATAGATCGCTCTCAGCACATTTTGAACATTCAATTGCAGTGACAGATAAGGGCCCCGAGATTCTATCTTGTTTATAATTAGATTTTAACAATGGTACTCATAGATACACACTGTCATCTCCAGATGAAAACATTTAAGGATGATATAGAGAGGGTTGTCGATGATGCAATTGCCAGTGGAATAGAGGCAATAATTAATGTTGGATTTGATGTAAAGTCAAGTGAGAAGGCAGTGGAGCTTTCACGTAAATATCCTTTTATGTTTGCTGCGGTTGGGATACATCCGCATGATGCAAAGATGTATAATAGTAACACATTGGCAGACCTTAATGACTTTCTTAATGAAGAAAAGGTTATTGCAATTGGAGAAATAGGTTTGGATTTTTATAGGAACCTTTCGCCTCCCGAAGTTCAGGAGAGGGTTTTTAGTGAGCAATTATTTTTTGCAAAGGAGAAGGATATTCAGGTTATTCTTCACATACGGGATGCCTATACAAGGGTATTTGAAATTATTGAGAAAGAAAAACCCAAGAAAGTCGTTCTCCATTGTTTTTCAGGAAGCGTTGATGATGCTAAGAGGGGAATCGCTATGGGTTTCTACATTTCATTTGCTGGCAATATTACATACTCTCAGGGGCGGCTCACAGATGCTGCTCGTGAAGTACCTCTCACAAGTATGCTCATAGAAACGGATGCACCGTTTCTTCCACCAATTCCATACAGGGGAAAAAGAAATGAACCTTGCTTCATAAAATATACTGTTGAAAAATTGGCTGAGATAAAAGATGTTTCAGTTGAAGATGTAGCACACATAACGACTAATAATGCACAAACATTTTTCTGGGGAGCAATACATGGTTAGATTAATACGGCTTAAAAATTTTCATCCATTTCTTAACCTCTTTATCTTTATTATCTCAATCTATTTCTTTCTCGTAAGTATAAAGCTAATGGGAAGTGCACTGAAGGGGATTGGTATCCCGTTTGTTATGAGTATTCTTGGTGTTGCCGAACATCCTTTTACCGGTATCTTTATCGGTATCCTTGCAACATCGCTTATCCAGAGTTCTTCATGTGTAACATCAATTGTCGTCGGTCTTGTTGGAAGTGGTGGTATGAGCGTAGCCACGGCTATTCCAATTGTAATGGGCTCTAACATTGGAACAACGATAACCAACACGCTTGTTTCTTTTGGTCATATCAGAAGGAAAACCGAGTTTGGTCGAGCGTTTCCTGCGGCTATTGTCCATGATTTGTTTAATGTTCTTACTGTTATTGTACTCTTCCCCCTTGAAATCCATTTTCACTTCATTGAGCATTTTTCAGGTTTCCTATCTCAAATATTTGAGAATATAGGAGGGATTTATCTCTTTAATCCAATGAAAATTATGGTCGGATCTATTGTAAAAATTTTTGAAAAAATATTATTCCATAATAACATTGCAATTCTTATTTTCTCTTTATTAATTCTGTTTAGTGCCTTAAACTTCATCGTTAAATCGGCACGAAAGCTGGCAACACGGCGGGTGGAGATTAACCTTGACAGGTATCTCTTTGGAAGAGTGTGGAAAGCATTCCTTTTTGGTGTCATTTTTACGGCAATAGTTCAGTCAAGTTCTGTAACAACATCACTTGTTGTTCCACTCGTAGGAGCTGGAATACTTGATCTTAAAAGGATTTTCCCGTACACCTTAGGCGCTAATATTGGGACAACAGTCACGGCTCTCTTAGCATCATTGATGACAGGTTCTCTTATAGCAGTCCAGACCGCTTTTGCTCATTTAACATTTAATATTCTGGGTATTATTGTCTGGTATCCTTTTAAGTTCGTTCCTATCAAAATTTCTGTAGCGATTGGTAAACACGGGAAGGAACACAAGTATCTTGTGATCCTTTATGTTTTTTTAATTTTCTTTATTATCCCAATTGTTCTTATCCTTGTAACAAGGAGGTGAAAAATGTTTGGAGATGTATGGAAGTTCTGGAAAAAAGAGACTTTGATTGATAAGGCAGAAGAAGAGGTTGAGAGGATGCTGGTTATTGCAAAGGATATGTTCAAGATTGCAATGGATGTTCTTCTCGACCTGAAAAAATCAAAAGCTGACCTTTATAAAATGGATAGAGGATTGAACGCAATTCAGATGGATGTAAGGAGGAAAATACTCGAGCATCTCTCAATAAATCCAGCAATGGATATAACTGCATCCCTCATTCTCATCACAATAGTGATAGATGTTGAAAGACTTGGTGACTACTCAAAGAATGTTCTTGACCTCAGTCCTAAGATAGCCGAGAGATTAAAGGGAAGATATTTTGATGAAATACGGGTTCTGAAGAATGAGCTGGTACCACTTTTTGATGAAACGATAAATGTTATTAAAGAAATGAAGAAAGATGTAGGGAAGGAAGAAATGCAAGAGTGCACAGATATTGCAAAAAGGTGTGATACATTTCTTGATAGACTTTTGGATGATAGTCTTGAGGCAAAGGAGGCTATCCTTGCTACCCTGCTTTTACGCTATATAAAGAGGATTGCATCACATCTCAAAAATGTAGCATCGAGTGTTGTGAACCCTTTTGCAAGAATCGGCTATAAACCGAAGGACTGAGTCTTTTTGGACACCGATTTACGCAGATAATTGAGAATTAGGAATTACGAGATAGACTTATTGGTAGCCGCAGGCTTTAGAGAATATGGTAAAATACCTTGTCAATACTATTCCCACTCAATGGTAGCTGGTGGTTTTGAACTTATATCGTATACAACCCTATTGACGCCAGAAACTTCATTTATAATTCTATTACAGACCCTTGTCAGAAAACCCTTTGAGAATGGGTACCAGTCTGCTGTCATTCCATCCTCACTTGTAACAGCTCTAAGAGTGATTACATTTTCGTATGTTCTTTTATCCCCCATCACACCAACAGTCTTTACAGGAAGTAGCACGCAGAATGCCTGCCATATTTTTTTATAGAGACCTGTTTTTTTAATCTCTTCAATAAATATACTGTCTGCTTCTCTCAGAATCTTCAACCTTTTTTTTGTAATTTCCCCTATGATTCTCACTCCAAGACCTGGTCCAGGGAATGGATGTCTCGAGATACAATGTTTGGGGAGACTGAGTAATCTACCCACTTCCCTTACCTCATCCTTGAAAAGGTCTTTTAATGGTTCTATGAGTTTAAGGTGCATCTTCTCTGGTAAGCCACCTACATTGTGATGGCTTTTAATAATAGAGGATGGTCCTTTTAAAGGCATACTTTCTATTCTGTCTGGATAGAGTGTGCCTTGAGCAAGAAATGTGATGCCTTTTATCTTTTTCGCTTCTCGTTCAAAAACTTTAATAAAGATTTTGCCAATAATTTTTCTTTTCCTTTCCGGATTCTTCACTCCTTTTAATGCTTCCAAGAATTCCTCTTCCGCATCCACATAGATAAAGTTATTACCGAAAACCGGCTTGAAGTTTTTTATGACATTAGAAGATTCACCTTCTCTCAAAAAGCCATTATTTATAAAAATAACAAAAAGCTTTTCACCAATTGATTGCTTTATTAAGATAGATGTTACAGTTGAATCTACCCCACCAGAAAGACCCAGGATTACTCTCCCCTTTTTTGCTCTTTTTTTTATTTCTCTCTTACTTGTCTCAATGAAAGAACCCATGTTCCAATCACCTCTGCACCCGCAAACCAAAAAGAGGAAATTTGAGAGTATCCTATCACCCATTTTTGTATGTGTGACCTCTGGGTGAAACTGAAGACCATATAGTGGAAGTCTTTTATGTTTCACAACAGCAAAACTGGTATTTTTTGTATGTGCTAAAGGAATAAAATCGGATGGTAGCTTAAGAACTTTATCACCATGACTCATCCAGACCTGTGATCTTTTAGGAATTCTCTGCAAGAGTTTGTCTTTTTTATCTATGAGAACCTCTGCGTAACCATATTCCCTCCGTTTTGTTTCCTCAACTGTTCCTCCTGAGATATAGGAGAGCAACTGATGACAATAACATATCCCGAGGAGAGGAAGACCAAGTTTTAGAATACTCTTGTCGATAAGCGGTGCACCTTTCTCATAGACACTGTGAGGTCCACCAGAGAGGATGATTCCCTTGAGTCCATCTTTCTTGAGATTTTTTAATCGAAAAGAAAAGGGTAGTATCTCACTGAAAACAGCATGTGCCCTCACCCGGCGGCCAATTAATTGCGTATATTGAGAGCCAAAATCAAGGATGACAATTTTTTCCCTCCTGATGCTCATACAAGTGATGCTCTCTTTATAATTTCTGCTGCTCTTTTTCCAACCTCCTGGTTTTTAAGCCATGCTGCCCTCCTGAGGATCTGTTTTGAAATAATAGTATCCATTTTTCCCAATCCATCTACACACAAGAGCCTGATTTTATCATTGTATCTATATCTCCCGAAGATACTTTTATTAAATATTACTTTTCTGAGGATGTTGGCTACTTCTTGACCACCTATGGAGCATAAGACTGCGATTACTCTTTCCTGAATTTCCTGGGTTTTTTCCTTCTTTAGGAAGGATTGCTTTTCCAGGAGGTCATTTAATGGAAAGATAGCCTTCTTTGTTCCTACTTTTCTTAAAGAAGTGAGTATCCTTACCACAACCTCTTTGTCCTGATCCTTCAGTCCTTCTATAAGAAGTTTCTCACTCTCCGAGGTTTTTATCTTACCCAGGGATTCCATTAACTCGACTCTCACCCTAGGCTCTTGATCATTTACCATCATAGAAATGAGATTGAAAGATTTCTCACCCCCAATCTCTCCAAGGATTATGGCAATGTTTCTTCTAACATACCATTTGGGATCTTCTATATACGTTTTGATGAACGAATCAGAATTGGGGACATTCTTTGCAGCGTCAATCAGAAGTGAGAGTACTCGTATTCTTGTTATTTTGTCATTTATGTGTTTCATAGAATGAAGAAGCAGAGAAAAAATTTCTCCCCCTTTCTTCGCAAGCTCAGTGTTAATTATCTGGTAGGCAACATCTCTATTAATTGCATAAATCAGATGTTTCAATGCTTTTTGATCTCCTTTATCTCCTATATTTGAAAGTGCACTAACGACAGGCTTTAATCTTTCTGGATCCTCAAGTGTTTTTAGATAATTATTCAGAATATCATCAATCGTCTCTGCAAACAAATGTTTTCCCTCTTTTATCAATTTTAACGCAAGTATTAAGAGACCATCTATAATATCTTCAAAAATTCCTTTTTCAGCCTCCCTACCGAGTCTATCAGAAAATGCAACTATTATCAGTTTCAGTAAATCTATTCTTCCCAAAAGAAGAAGCTTATCCGTCAGATCAACAAATGATTTAACAACACTGCGTCTCATATCAGGATTTTTGTGGTTTAACAAATCAATAAGTGATTTCAGGAGTTCTTCAATATCTGCATTTTTCTGAATCAAGGTTTTTATACCCAGAAGGGCTTTCGCATCTATACCTGTCCTCATAAGGTCGGTTTCAATGATCTCCAGTAATTCCTTTTTTGTCCTTCCTCCAGACATATATTCGAGCATAGTTTCTTTTACACCTTCTCTCCTGAAACTTTCTCTTATTGCAGGTACTAATTCTGTTTTTCTCTTACTCCTATCAACAATATTTGAAAGGAAGGAATTAATATTTGATAACCTATCCTCTCCTGGTTCACCTTCTTCCCCTGTAATTACCATTGTTTCAGAGTATTTCTTTGTTTCTTTTGCAACAAGATTGCCCAGTTCATCTGCGGTTATATTGTCAACAACCTTATTTACCACATCCTCCCAGAAAGGAATTTCTGGTTTTGAGAATAGCAGCTCGCTCTGCATTTCTGGGGTGAGGACTAAAATTAATCTGGATACCGTTTCAGTATAGGTTTCAAAATCCGTTTTACCATACATATTAAAGAGCCTCTCGGCAATTTTCCCAATCGCTTGCTTTACTTTGCCACCCCAACCTTCACCCTCTCCTTCACCTCTCCCTTCACCTCTCCCTTCACCCTCTCCTTCACCTCTCCCTTCACCTATCCCT